>CAYHFF010000058.1:0-1514 GCA_964355845.1 uncultured Candidatus Saccharibacteria bacterium | reverse complement strand
AAGTGCACCAAATCCTTGCTGTTCAGAACTTCCTCGTTCTGCACCAGTTCGATTCTGGTTTGCAGTAATATAATCTGCAGCTTTTTGTCTCAACTGAAAACCGATCTCATCAGTGAGTTTTACAATAATTGGTTTTGGGTGACTATATTTATACATATTGAATTATAGATAATATTTCCTCAAAAACCGTTATTTTGCTTCGGTTCAAAGTTGCCAATCTGGCGGAGGAGGCGAGATTCGAACTCACGACCCACTTGCGCGGGTTCCGCTTTTCAAGAGCGGTGCCTTCAACCACTCGAGCCACTCCTCCATTATATCAAGTGTAAAACACGACTTCTGTACTTGAATATATAAATACTCGCATATAGTAAGCTTATTTTCAAGCTCCTAGTCTTCTATATTTTTTATATAATAATAATTCAAACACACCAATCATATTATTTTGCTCATATTTTCAACTTAGAGTAGACTGTTGATATGCGTATCCTTGGAATAGACTACGGAACAAAGAAGATAGGTATTGCACTCTCTGATCAAGATAGGCAATTTGCCATACCTTTAATTGTTATAAATTATTCAAAAAACTTGCTTCAAGATGTGTTAGAAATCGTCAAAGAAAATGAAGTAAAAGAAATAGTAATGGGAGAGTCAAAAAATTATAATGGGGAAGCAAATGCTATTTTGGAGAAAAGTTTAGAGTTTAAAAAATTGCTAGAGCAGAATAATCTCCGAGTTCATCTCGAACCAGAATTCATGACAAGTGAAAATGCCGAGAGGGTACAGGGAAAACATGATATGCTCGACGCTTCATCCGCCGCGCTCATACTGCAGAGTTTTCTTGATAAGAAAAATATAAAAAGGTAATATAAAAATATGAATGAAAATAACGAAAACATTTCAAAAAAAATTTCCTATGATGATTTTGCAAAGATAGAAATAAAAGCAGGTAAGATACTATCTGTAGAAAAAATACCAGATACAGATAAATTATTAAAATTAATTGTAGATTTTGCTGAAACTACTGAGGTGATAGATGCGGAAGGTAATAAAAATATAATTTCAAAACCAAGACAAATTGTTTCGGGTATTTCTCTCTATTTCCCTGATACAGCAATACTTGTCGGTAAAATATGTATGTTTGTAACAAATCTTGAGCCAAGGATGATAAGAGGATATGAAAGTGACGGTATGCTCTTTGCTCTATCAGATTCTCAGGGTAAATTTTCTTTACTTGAACCAAATGATACAATACAAATTGGCACTAAAGCAAAATAATAATGCATATAACAGATTTACTTGATCCTTTAATTATAATAAAAACACTTGGACTGCTCGGAGTTGTACTCATTGTTTTTGCTGAGTCAGGACTTTTCTTTGGATTTTTTTTGCCGGGGGATTCTCTACTTTTTACGGCGGGACTACTTGCTTCACAGGGTATGATTTCTATTTGGCTATTACTGCCACTTTGCTTTGTTGCGGCTGTAGCGGGGGACAGTATCGGGTATGCATTTGGT
>CAYHFF010000057.1:0-1559 GCA_964355845.1 uncultured Candidatus Saccharibacteria bacterium | reverse complement strand
AGAGTCGAACTCTGGTTAACGGATTGAAAACCCGTTGTCCTAACCGTTAGACGATAGGGCCCTATACTTATTTATAATACTTACTAATAGAAAAATATTAACATATATTGAATAAATGGCAATATTATATCTACTATGGTAAATTTATATTATATAGATAATGCGCGGTTAGCTCAGTTGGTAGAGCATGGGATTGACGTTCTCAGGGTCAGAGGTTCGAGTCCTCTATCGCGCACCAGAATAACTCAATAAATAATATGATAACTTTAGGAATTGAAACAAGCTGTGATGAAACGGCATTATGCCTATTGGAGACTCGAAACTCTAACCCTAATGATGTATTGTTCACGGAGTACAGAATACTCGGTAATATTGTAAATTCTCAAATAAATCTTCATAGGGAATTTGGGGGTGTATTCCCTATGCTTGCAAAACGGGAACATATTAAAAACCTGCCTATTCTTTATACAAAACTATTGGAAAATTCTTCTATTAGTGAAAATAATATTGACCAAATCGCAGTTACAAATGGGCCTGGGCTAGAACCTGCTCTATGGACAGGTATAGTTTTTGCAAAGGAATTATCACAAAGACTTGGTATTAAAATACTACCCGTCAATCATATGGAGGGGCACATAGTATCTACATTGATCGATGAAGTTGAAATTAGTAAAGATTTTAGAGAATTAAGAAAAATTCAACTCCCTGCTATTGCATTGCTTATAAGTGGCGGACATACAGAAATAGTCAAAGTTAATAATCTAGGAAAATATGAAATACTTGGAAACACTGTAGATGATGCAGTGGGTGAAGCTTTTGACAAAGTCGCCAGAATGTTAAATCTTCCCTATCCTGGTGGACCTGAAATATCAAAATATGCCGAAAAAGCTAGAAATGAAAATCTGGAAAATAAGATAAAATTACCAAGACCTATGATACATTCAAAAGACTTGAAATTGTCGTTTTCAGGTCTAAAAACTGCAGTCTTATATACATTAAAATCATTCATAGACGGTGGAGGTATAATAAATGAAAATTTGATAAAAGAAATTTCTAGAGAATTTGAAAACTCTGTTACTGAAGTACTCGTATCAAAAGTTACAAGAGCAATAAATGAAAATGAAACCAATACATTGATAATCGGTGGTGGTGTTATTGCAAATAAATATATGAGGAAAGCATTTCAAGATTTGTCTGAAAATAAATCTATACCATTATTACTGCCTCCTCACAGTCTTACTGGAGATAATGCCATTATGATTGCATTGGTAGGCGTTTTGAATACTAAGAATTCACTAGAGGGACATGTTGAGGCAAGAGGAAATTTATCACTTAATGATTGATTTGTAATATTTTTCTGAAAAAAGATATAAATTTATTTATAACAGAAATTTTCTGTTTTTCTTTTGTAATAATTACTGTATCGGTATCATTAGTATTTTTAATATATTTAGGAATTGTATAAGAATTTGAATTTATCAATTCTTCTTTTTTTAATAAAATGGGAATATTGCTTGGTTTAATATTTGAAATCTTTTTTATTATATCTAATTTAAATG
>CAYHFF010000056.1:0-1619 GCA_964355845.1 uncultured Candidatus Saccharibacteria bacterium | reverse complement strand
AAAAGCACCCAAAGACACCTGAACCCCTTTTATAACTATATTACAAATCCATTTTTTTCTTAATTTGGAATAGGAAACTCCTTTATAAATAGAACTAGTGTCTGAGCGTTTTCTCCTATTTTGTCCATTTTGAGAGCTTGTACAAAATCTTAAATTTTCCCTTCTGTTATCAAGACCGTTATGATTAATATGGTCTACTTGTTTTCTTTTAGCATCCATAATGAACCTGTGCATACTTATACTTTTTTTATCTATTACAGCAATAGCATACTTCATACTTTTGTTAGGCTTTAATACATACCATTTATGCTTAGAAACAGATTCAAAATCACAATCATCAACAATCGCCGAAAATTCTTTACTTAGTTCAATTTTTTTCATCAGAAATTCTCCTTTCGTTAAGATTATATTTAAATGTATTAAATATTAAAGAACTATTTGATTTGTATAGTGAAAATAGTTATCTTTTAAAAACTATTATCATTCCGCATCGAATCCCATGACGTTCTGCGAATCCTTTCTTTTTAAATTTCCTTTTACACCACTTACATCGGTAAATAATGGTTTGCACGTTGCTTTTAACCTCTTCTTTGCGATCTCGCAGTATTTCTCGCTGATCTCGATTCCTATTCCGTTGCGGTTTAGTTCCTTGCAGGCCACCAGAGTCGTGCCGGAGCCGAGGAATGGGTCTAAAACTTTACCTGAAACAAAACCTAAGCACCATTGCATTACTTCAGTAGGTTTTTGCGTAGGGTGTCCGTATCTTTCCTCCCCGTTTTTTCTAAGCATCCCATTCCACATATGACGTTTTATTCTTATTGGGGCATCAAGGTTAGTCCACGCAACTTCGCAATCCGCGAAATTATTAGTTCCGTTTTGCTTATCCCAAATCAATAAGCACCTCGTAGGAGGCAACGGGAAATAATTACCGCCGAAAATAATCTGGTTTTTAAACAAGTGCCTAATCATTTCAAAAATCTCTATGGGCGGGGTGCTGGAATCCCAATCTGAGAAATCATAATTTCCTTTAGGCGCGGCGGCATTTCCGTATTGCTGTCCGCTTTTCTTGTGCATTTCAAGATCCGCTTTAATGCCGTATGGGGGATCTGTCAAAACTAGGTCTATGTTTTCAAGCAAAGGCATAATCTCAGCGCAATCCCCCAAATAAATCTTCAAATCAGGGTCTTTTTCCTCGTAGTAAAGATAGTCTTCTAATTTTTTCATCCCAAAACCCTCCTATTTTTACTACTTATTAAACACTTATTTTACTATGCCATTTATGGTACTCTATCAAGTACTCTATCACCAAATGATAGAGTTATGATAGAGTTGATGATAGAGTCCATTTTGTATTGCTAATAGAACTCTATCACTATCATAACGCTATAATATAGTTATAATAGCGTTGAGAGAGTGTACCCGCTTTTTAGCGGAGTATTGTCCAAACTTCTTTATTCTTACCCTCTTCTTTTTCGGCTTTAAAATGGGCGGTAAAAAGATCGGTCTTTTTAATCCGTCTTAACTGGGCTTCTGAAATATCGCTGATTTCGGCGAAGGCGTTGAAGTAGTAAATTTGTTTTGGGAGGCTTTTAGTTTGTCGATAGCTACCATGAATTTAG
>CAYHFF010000055.1:0-2319 GCA_964355845.1 uncultured Candidatus Saccharibacteria bacterium | reverse complement strand
ACTCTTAACTAAAATGAACGGAACAAAATAGAGAACAGAAATCTTTTAAATTTATATTACTTATTTTGAACTTATTTTTAGCTGCATTGAATTTGACCTTCACTCCTATCGATTGTGAATAAAATCGAATAAAATTATTGTTGTATATAGAACATTAAACTTGCACGTTTCTTATCAATGATAATTGATTTTGAATACGTTCTTAATGCATAACTTATAATTGTCAAAAAACTCTTTAAAATAACCCTACTTAGGGCGTGGATAGTATTCTATATGAAGCAGATTTAAAGTCAAGCAAATTTTAGAAATTATTATTTCTCATTGAAACCGATCTTTTCTTTTGTCTTAGCAGGTGACTCAATAAGGTGTTTGACCACCTCATGAACATTTCTTAACATTTTATGATCTTTTATTTGATTCATTTCGATTTCACCTATTTTAACAGCCAAATCCTTATAATTATCGAGTGATTCTTTAATCTTTATAAACACACGAATAATAAATATATTCATTTGAATAGCGATCTTACTGTTTAAAACAGACGAAAGCATAGCGACGCCATGTTCAGTGAAAGCGTATGGATTTGCCCGTCTTAGACCTCCCCATCTTGAAGTCACAATTTGTGACTTCAAGATTTCAAACTCCTCTTTTGTTAATTGAAATACAAAATCACTTGGAAAACGATCTTTATTACGTTTCATTGCTTGAATCAATACCTTTACAGGAACTTGATACAATTCAGCAAGATCTTGACCGAGGATTACTTTATGCCCACGAATAATGAATATTCTCTGACGAATGATTTCATCAGCCTTCGTCTTTTCTATCTGTAAATTATTTTCTTCCATCCTACAATTATTTCAAATGGAAAAAATAAAACAATAACATAAATCACAAAAATTTTATCAGAATTTCATACTTCTGGGGATAAGGTGGGGATTAGATATACCTCTATTAAGTAATTAACCCCTGTTCCTTCAATAATCTCAAAGCCTCTTCAACTTTTTCTTTTGGCACAAAGACATTTTGAGGCTGATTTGGACCCATACTTCCTCCACCAGCAGCCAACATACTGATATTACCACTTGGACCATAGGTAATCTTGATTCCAGCACTCTCAAGAAAACCTTTAATAATTGAGGCATTGATTTCGCTTGAAGTCGTAACTATTTGAACCATTCCCATCTTATTTTTTACTCCATCTTATAAAATGATCTGGTGCATAGCCGATGACATAATTCACACCACAACGATTAAATGCCGAGTGTACTTCATCAAAAGTTTCGTTTTCGTTAAGCATTCCTGTTTTGCAGGCTTCTTTAATCATTGTGTATTCACCACTCACATGATACACGGAAAGAGGTAACTTGGTCAGTTGCCGAGCGCGGTACACTATGTCAAGGTAAATCATCGCTGGCTTTACCATGACAATATCCGCACTTTGAGACTCATCGACTTTAATCTGGCTTAGTGCTTCTTCCGGGTTGGCATAATCTACTTGATATGCTTTTTTATCTTGTGCCTTTAGAGGTGATTGAATAGTTTCTCGGTAAGGACCGTACAACGCTGAAGAAAATTTCGAGCTGTAGGCATGGATTTTTGTTTTCTGGTACCCTGCCTGGTCTAAGACATTTCTCAAGACTTCAACTTGTTCGTGTAATGAAAGACAGGGAGCAATGTAATCAGCTCCGGCTTCGGCAAATGCGACAGCTAATTTGGATACTAATGCGTAACTTTTTTCATAATTGATTTCACCATTTTCGATTACAGTACTATGCCCATCTTTCGAATAAGGAGAAAGACCGACATCCGCGTGCATAATAACTTCGTCTTTAAATTTATCTTTTGCGGAGCGGATAAAGTGTTTGATCAACCCATCTTCGCTTGCAAAATCAATGGACTTATTATCTGTCGATCCGAACACTAGAAAATCTTTTATACCTTTTTTTAAGTAATTTTCGACATAGTCCAATCCTGAGGAGAGAGTATGGTAATCAACACCAACCATTGGAGATGACTGTTTTTCTGTGATACCTTCTTTGAGAAAAATGCATGCTATATATTTCATAATTTCTCCCCTATTTTATCATATTTTTCCCCTTCTCTTTCATCTTTCTCTTCTCCTGCCATTTCCAGATAGTGACGAGTAATGGAGAGCCGAGGAAAACTGATGAATATGTTCCAGCAACTATACCTATAATCAGCGCAAGCGAGAAATGCTGGGTTGATGTGCCACCGACGAAGTAGAGCACAACAAGGGCAAGAAGAGTGGTGAGAGATGTATTGATAGAACGGGTAAATGTTTGACCGATACTTTCA
>CAYHFF010000054.1:0-2675 GCA_964355845.1 uncultured Candidatus Saccharibacteria bacterium | reverse complement strand
TCTTTCAATTTATTTACGGCATCAGTAAATGAATGGATAAAATATGAGTGATGATTTAGATTTTTTATTATAAATTCAAATGGATTCATTATCTCTTTGAAATAATACTTTTCTTATAAACATCGAGATGCTCTAGAGCGATTCCAGTTCCCTTTACAACACAAAACAGTGCATCATCTGCTAGTTTTGCTTTTACCCCCACTCTTCTGAAAACTAATTCAGGGAAATTCCTAAGCATTGATGTGCCTCCTGTCATTATTATACCTTGATCTATGATATCAGCTGCAAGTTCGGGAGGAGTTTCTTGTAATACATCTTTAATAGCCTTTATCATATCTTTTAATTCCTTTGAAATTGCTTTGACTATTTCATTTGTTTTTATTTCTGTAGCTCTTGGCAATCCTGAAACAAAATCCCTTCCCTTTATTTGCATTATCAACTCTTCTTCGAGTGGAATAGCAGAACCAATTCCTATTTTTATATCTTCTGCCATTTTATCCCCTATAGTCAGATTGAAAGTTTTTTTAATATAATCGGCAATTGCGCTATCAACTCTATTTCCAGCACATTTTACAGAGGTTGATGCTACTATTCCGCCGAGTGATATCACGGCAACATCTGTAGTTCCCCCACCAATATCAACGATCATATGCCCACGAGCTTCTTGTATGGATATACCTGCTCCAATTGCGGCTAAAATAGGCTCCTTTACTACATATGTATTTCTTGCCCCAGCTCTTATAGTAGCTTCAATAACAGCTCGACGCTCGGTCGAAGTTATTCCAGCAGGCACTGATACCATCACTTCGGGTTTGAACATATTCCATTTACCAAGTGCTTTATCTATAAAATATCTAAGCATTGCTTCAGTTACTCTATAATCAGCTATTACACCATCACGCATTGGTCTATAGGCTATTATATTTTCTGGCGTGCGTCCTATCATCTCTTTTGCTTCAAATCCCACCGCCAATACCTTTTTATCCTGTTCTGATACAGCAACAACTGATGGCTCATTTAGCACTATGCCTTTACCTGGCACAAATACTAGAGTATTTGCAGTACCCAGATCGATTCCAAGTTTTTTAGAAAAAAATGACATATGTATTGTAGGGCTATTGTAACTTTATTTATCCACATTTTCAATCTAGATTTATTATAGCTTATATGCTATGATTATATTTAATATGAAAAAAACAACAGTAGAAAGCAATCCTCTAGAACATATCGGAGGTATGATAAGTCAAATCCGCGAAGATCAGAAAATGACTCAAAACAATCTAGCTCATATGATAGGTACGACACAGAGTGTTATAGCTCGTATCGAAAAAGGAGAGCAAAACTTGAGCACAGAAACATTAACCAAGATAAGTAAAGCTTTAAATAGAGAAATAATCTCATTTGCATCAGGAGGTACTGTGAATTTTCGTATTGAAGGTGGACATACTCTAAAAGGCAAAATAAAAGTAAGAACATCAAAAAATGGCGCTGTAGGCATACTCTGTGCTTCTCTTTTAAATAAAGGTAGAACAACAATCAAAAAAGCCCCAAGAATCGAAGAGGTTTATCGTATTATCGAAGTCCTTGAAAGTATTGGTGTAAAAGTATATTGGGAAAAGGATGATCTCATTATAAATCCTCCAAAGAAAATTGAAATTGGAAAAATTGATAAAGAAAATGCAGGAAAAACAAGGAGTGCTATCATGATTATGGCGTCTCTTATTCATGAATCAAAATCATTTAGTATTCCGCAGGCAGGTGGATGTAGACTAGGATCAAGAACAATCAAACCATTTGTTTATGCTCTAGAAAATTTAGGAGTAAAAATAAAAACAACATCAGAATCATATGAAGTCAGTCATAAAAATTTAAAAAATTCTCAAATCATTTTATACGAAGCGGGCGATATGGTCACTGAAACTACAATAATGGCTGTAGCAAAAATTCCCGGAAAAAGTACTATAAAATTTGCTTCTGCAAATTACCAAGTGCAAGATGTATGTTTTTACCTTGAACTTCTCGGAGTAAAAATAGAAGGAATAGGCACATCGACACTTACGGTTTATGGAAAAGAAGATATAGATATGCCAGTTGAATATTATCTAAGTGAAGATCCTATAGAAGCAATGTCACTTATCACAACGGCAATAGTTACAAAATCTTCTATTACAATTGAGCGATGCCCTATTGATTTTCTTGAACTTGAGCTTCTAAAACTGGAGAAAATGGGATTCAAATATAAAATAATCAAAAGATATAAAGCAGATAATGCTAAAACAAATCTTGTAGATATTGTCACCTATCCGTCAAAACTTATTGCTCTTGAAGAGAAAATACATGCCCAACCATATCCTGGGATAAATATAGATAATCTACCATTTTTTGCTGTTATCGGTACTCAAGCTAAAGGTCAGACTTTTATACATGATTGGGTATATGAGGAACGCGCTATATACTATAAAGAGCTCGATAAGCTTCGAGCAGATACCATACTGGCCGATCCACACAGGTTTTATGTAAAAGGCCCGACAAAATTAAAAGCTACAGAGATAGTGTGCCCTCCCGCCCTTCGTCCATCTGTAATTATTATGATTGCTATGCTTGTTGCTGAGGGAACTTCTATACTCCGCAATGTCTACAATATCAACCGAGGCTATGAAGATCTTGCTGAAAGG
>CAYHFF010000053.1:0-2920 GCA_964355845.1 uncultured Candidatus Saccharibacteria bacterium | reverse complement strand
TATGTGTGCTCTTCCGATCTACGTCAAAATAAAGCTAACTGATTTAACCAAATCGCAACTATCAAAAACGCGGCGTTGTGTCGAAGTGATTCGACAAAAAATAAAATCAGCTCATATCGGAGAAGCCTTGTATACAAAAAATATTACATGGTAACCCCGAGGGAAGTCGTAATTGACCCCGTAGAGACTTAGATTTTCCTTAAATGGAATAGGAATCGTCAAATTCTGATAAAATCTGGAAGTTCAATAAAATGAACTTAATACGCTGATGCCTCAAACTCGTAAGAGTTCTGAGGACATGGTATAGTCCACTCTATAGCAAATGAATAAGTTATAGGTAAAGTACGCGAGACAGTTTGTATGATATCTACTAGGCGCGCAGTTGTCTGAGTGGAACGAGTATCTAGTACGAGAGGAACGGTACTCGGATGCCTCTGGTATATCGGTTGTTATGAAGCAGGCCGAGCAGCTACGCATTGTATGGATAAGTACTGAAAGCATCTAAGTACGAAGCCATCCGCAAGACGAGACAACAAAGGCCGTCGAAGAAGACGACGTTGATAGAGTTGGCGTGTAAGATCCAAGAACACGAGGATTTGAGCGCGCAACTACTAATAGCCTCAAATGTATTCATAAATTTATTTATGGATAGACAGAAATAATTTATTATTTTTGTATTTTGATTATCATCTTTCCACATTTGTATCGCCTTCCTCCGCGCTTTTTGATTTTATATCAATTCTAAAATATTTAATAAAATCAAATTGACTGACGTAAGTATGTTAAATTTCTAAGCATTATATGGGTAAAATTATTTGATAAAAATCAAGAGCTAGTTGTAACTCTATTCAAAAGATAGGGTTTATATAATATTAATTTATGAGATTTTTATGTCCGATGATAAAAGCTTACCATTATTAGAGAAATTAGTTTGGACAGCCAGAGCCGTTAAAGATAAATCCGGAAAATATAATACCAATGGAGTAACATATAATATTACTGAAGATGGATTCTTTTTTGGAAGCTCTTCTCTCAGAGGACGATATTTAGAAACTTTAAAGAAGGTATTCGCCAGCGATGTTGCTCCTAATCCAGAGAAAACAACTTGCCAAATTCAATGTACTTTTGAGAGAAGAGGGCCAGGCAATTAATTTTTTATAAAAATTTAAATAGCGACTTAGCTAGTTGTAACTATGCAAGATAAAAGAGGTAATGTTCTTATTACTGGTTCATCTCAAGGTATTGGACTTGAAATAGCAAGAGTATTTGCTAGAAATGGCTATGACTTAGTTTTGGTAGCAAGAGATAAGCAAAAACTTTCTGAAGTCGCAAAAGAATTAAGTAAAAATTATAAAATTCAAGTTGTAACAGTGAGTAAAGATTTGTCAGAGCAGAAATCTTACTTTGAATTATACAATTCAATTAAAAAGCAAGGCTTACAGATTAATATTTTAGTAAACAATGCAGGTTTCGGTAATTTCGGTAATTTTTCAGAAACAGATTTAAGTAAAGAAGAATCAATGATAGATGTAAATGTTAAAGCACTAACGTCTTTAACAAAAATATTTCTTCAGGATATGTTAAAAAGAAAATCTGGAAAAATCTTAAATGTAGCATCGATAGCAGCATTTCAACCGGGCCCTTTAATGGCAGTTTATTTTGCAACTAAAGCATATGTTTTATCTTTATCGGAAGCTTTATCAGAAGAACTTAAAGGAACCGGAGTTTCAGTTTCAGCACTTTGCCCAGGTCCAACAACTTCTCAATTTCAAGAACGAGCTGGAATGCAAAATGCAAACTTATTCAAAAAGAAAAAAGTTATGTCATCAGAGGAAGTTGCAGAAATTGCTTTTAATGGTTTAATGAAAGGCAAGAGAGTAATAATTCCAGGCTTTAGAAATAAAATTAGCGCTTTCTTCGGAAGGATACTTCCACGAAGCATTGTTCTACCGACGGTGAAAAGATTTCAAGAATGAATATAAACTACAAGGCATATCTTTAAAAAGTAAAGTTTTTTCTATGATGTGGAGTCAGTCAAATTAGAAAAAAATAAGAATGGTTAAAAAAGATGTTTTTGTTTGCGATTATTGTCATAAGCAAAGTCCACCTATTACCGAAGGTTCCAATTTCCCATACATACAAGGCTGGCGTTCACTTACCAATATGGAATTCAAGCTTTCCTCCGAGTACAGACACGAATTAATTCTAAAACATTTCTGCTCAAATCAATGCACTCTCGCATTTATTGAAAGATTTATTTATGAGCAGGAGGATGAACTCCAATTAAGCCTTTCACAAAAACAAATTCAGAATCAACAAGAAAAAAAGCACATTAGTATGCTCGAGCCAATAAAGGCTATTTTTAATTAACAATATATTTTTATAGTATTGTTTTGAGTGATTTTTATGATGATTCATCAGACGCACAATGGATATTATAGATTAGAAAGCGTTGTCGTTCAACCACTCAGGGTAAGAGGAGAAAAGCAAAATTTTGGATTAGATAGAAAGTTTAAAGACGGACAAAGAGAAAAAGCACTTGAAGCTATAGAAAAGGCAGACTATAATGGAGTGTATAATCCTGTTTGGGCTGCAAGTTCACCAAAACCTAATTGGAGAATAAATGCTTTCGTATATCTTGCAGAACCTAAATTTTCAGGAGATGAAAGTAGAGAGCGAAGAGAATTATCTTATGAAAATTTTAGACAAATGAATTTAAAACCTGAAGATAAAATATTTTTTAGAACAACAGTAGAAGCTAAGAAATTTCCTGAAACATAACATTTAAAACCCTTAATTTTTCTATATTCTAGTGAGTCGGGGAGCTGACTTCGGATGTTGCTCTTAAATGGGCGAGAGTTGTAATGAATTCTATATCTGAGGAAGGTCCGGACGTCAAAATAAGACGATTGGTTGAAAG
>CAYHFF010000052.1:0-3054 GCA_964355845.1 uncultured Candidatus Saccharibacteria bacterium | reverse complement strand
GATAAAGTATATCAGAAAAGGGCAGGAGGGTGAATTATTTAGTTCTCTGTAGCTTTATTACTCAATCTCCTCGCCTCTGCCCAAGCCAATTCATATATTTTTTTCATTGCATCGGCGATTTCTTCGCTTTCTATGACAATACCGAGCTTTTCTTTCCATGAAGCAATCATTACTTTATTGTCATAAATATTTATTTCGGGAGAAAAATAGTATTTATCGGCTGGAATAAAGGCGATTTCTCTTTTTTCCTCGCTATCATGAACTTTTCGCTCGCGAGCTGTGGGAGTTTCTGGAACAATAGCTCTAATAGATATGTTTTTCTGCGCTCGACGCTTGTAATATTCGGGAAAATAGTTCGGCAGGGCATTGTGCATATCATCAACCGTTGCATAGGCGCGTATTGCTTCGGAACTCGTCAATGTATCTTCATATACATGCTTCAATCCTTCCATTCCTTCATAGAAACGGATCTTGGGACGGTTTTTTGATGAATAGAGCAGAGGTGTTTTTTAAAAATTACTATACTACTATATCTAACCCCTATTACCTCCTACAGCGTGTAGCTATACCCCCTATTTTATCTATTAGTCTTTATAAGAAATAGGTATAGTATGTATAGTAATGTGGATCACACTCAAAAAGAGTATTTTTATTAAATAACCGCTTTTATAGCTTTTATGTAATTATTATTAATTATATGTTTAGTTTTAGGTACTATTATTTGTCTTTCTATACCTCTTTCAAACTCCCCTGCTAAAGTAATATAAGGACTTTTTATATTACTAAGGTTTATTTTTATGTTTTTAATATCTTTTGATATTAATTCAGATTTTTCTTTGTCCATATGTTTTGAATAGTCTCTCACAAGACTTTTATATGTAAATTTGTGAATAGGGGAAAGGGAAGCGAAAATAAACTTTTTACATGAAAACTTTTGAGAAATTAGATATGCAATTACCGCACCAAAAGAAAAGCCAATGACTACGTCATCTTTTTCAACTTTAAAAACTTCCTCTGATAGTGGTCTATACCAATTAGGTTTTATAAGTTTAACTATGTATCCATTTCCTTTTAATTCTTGTGCTAGTTTTATATATCTAGATTCTTCACAAGTTTCTCCAAGTCCTGGAATTATATAAATTGTATTTTTCATTTTTTTTAAAAAAAGTGGAGGGATACTTGATCCCTCCTTGTCTTTTAGAACTGTCCACTTCTCACACCTTTGGTGAATACAGTCCATTCGGCGTGAGTGAAGTAGAGAACTGTTGGAGTATTGCTGTTACGGACAGCAACTCCTTTTTTCATGATCGCAACTTCAACGCATTTGCGTCTGTTACCGCACCAGCCAGACTTCTTGAAGTCTTTGTCGGTTTCTTGGTATCTGCCCTTTTTAGGGCTGATTTGTTGTACCATATAGGGTTTCTTTCTGTTTCGTATAAGGATTGCCCGTATACTGTATATATCATACATGTATACAGATTTTTATCAATAGCTTATTGATATATAGCTTGTTATGATATATTACATGAATCATATATGTGTATCGTAAACTCCAACCCCATACAGCAATGTATGGGGTTAAATTTTTTATTTAATTATCTTTAGTATTGAACCCAATAGGACTTTTAGGTTTTTCTTCTTCAGTTACTAATAATTTTATTGCCTTAAATATATCTGCTATCTGTTTATCGTACTTACTTTCCATACTTTGAAGTTTCTCGGACAACTTTTTATTCTCTGAAAGAATTTCCCTTAATTTGGTAAATGTTCTAATGATTTGAATGTTAACATGTATAGCAGTTTTGCTTTTTAATATACTTGAGAGCATCGCAACGCCTTGCTCACTAAACACTCTAGGGTAATACTTAATATTAGACCCTCTCTTCAAGGTCACGATTTGTGACCTTGAATCTTGCAATTAACTCCTCCTATGAAACTTCTTATGTATTTTCTTGAGCTCGGTATCGGTAACATGCGTATATATCTGCGTGGTGTTTATATTTGCATGCCCAAGAAGCATTTGCACTGAGCGGAGATCGGCGCCATTGCGGAGCAAATCGGTGGCGAAGACATGACGGAGACTGTGGGGCGTTACTTTTTTTGAAATTCCTGATTGTATTGCGTATTGCTTGATAATCCTCTCAACAGAACGGGAAGTAAGCCTCATAGAATCGCGCTTTTTTGAAAGCTTTTCATTTTTTCCAAGTATTTGTACAAAAAGCGCATCATCCATATCATCTCTTTTGTCTAAATACTTTTGTACAGATATTCGTGCATCATCGGAGATAAAGACTACACGCACCTTTTCGCCCTTTCCTCGCACTGACATTTCATCAAGCTTGAGATTTATATCCCTCGGCAGGGCACAAAGCTCGGAAACACGCAGTCCGGTAGAGAAAAACATTTCAAGCATTGCCTTATCCCGCAAACCTCGCAAAGTGCTTATATTCGGTGCCTTTAGCAGACGCTCAAGTTCCTCGATGGTTATAAGATCAAGCGATCTCTCAGGAACCTTGGCAAGCTCTATGCGGTCGGGCGCAAGGGAAGTGATATTCTGCCGTGCCAAATACTTGAGAAATGCCCGCAAGGCAATGAGATAGTAGTTTTGTGTACGCTTTTTCAATGTTGCCGGAGCCATTCCTTTTTCCTTCTTTGCTTCTTGTATATTGAGCCATATGCGGAAATCTCGTACTATAGCGTCTGTTATTTCTTTTGGGTCTTTTATCTTGGTATAATCAATAAAACGACTTAAATATTGATCGTAATTACGAACAGTATTAAGA
The DNA here is from genome assembly GCA_964355845.1 of uncultured Candidatus Saccharibacteria bacterium. GTDB lineage: Bacteria > Patescibacteriota > Minisyncoccia > Phycocordibacterales > PALSA-1337 > CAIOGI01. The sequence continues at coordinate 271 of CAYHFF010000052.1, read as the reverse complement.
CTTCGTCCCTTTTCTATTTCAATATATTCAAGAAATTGAGTTTTCAAAGCTTTTAGATTGTGCGACATGACTATAGTATACCTTTTATTGAAAACTTGCAGGTACTTGACAAATAAACTGGGTATGCTATGCTTATACCCGAAGTGATCTTTGAAGGAATTGTGTGCCTGTTTGGACGCTTTACTGTTTCATTTGGTCGTTTCTCGGAAAACAATGAAAAAGGCCTCCCGCTAGTACAAGCGGATCGAAAGGAATCATAAGAAAGACCCCA
>CAYHFF010000051.1:0-3106 GCA_964355845.1 uncultured Candidatus Saccharibacteria bacterium | reverse complement strand
TTTATTGACTCAAAGAGCTGAATAAAACCTAGCATAAAACCTTTACAAAGTCAATCTACTGTGTTAAGGTAATTTTCAGGAAAAGATCAAAAATTTACCGAAAAGAAAGGGGGGTTATTTGAAAACAACAGACCGTCTGGAAAACATCTTAAATGAGTATGAGGATGTATTATGGCTTCTTCGCCTCATAGACAAAAGTGAAGGTAATGATACATCCCGAGTACCGGAGCCATCAGCCTTGCGAAAGGCTCTGGTTGAAAGAAATATGGCAACAGCAACAAAGATTTGCCAGGATTTAATTGATTCTGGAGAAGCATATGAGTTCAGCTTTCATGCAGCTTCGAATTTGGCAGATTGGTGTTTGCATTCGAAACGAATCTTCAGTATATCGAAGACTCTCTCTGAAATGCTCCTAGCAACTGATTTACCGGATTTTTCTGCGGAAGGCATGAAGTGGGTGTCACAAGCATTTGCCGTGCAACTTGAAAAGCCAGTACGTTCTTCAAACGGTACAGAACATGATTTTATCTTGTGCTCGTATTGCCCAAATACAAAAGCACTCGCCATCAGATCGTACCCAAAAGATTACGAAAATTACCGACCATTAGAAGATCAAGTTAAACAGAAAGTGGAAAAAGACGCACACAACCGCAATTCAGGATTTGGAAAATTTCTAGATAAATTCATCCAAAAAACTAAGTCCCGAATGGTGGTTGGATGTATGTGCTTTCTACATGGTAATGAATCTTGTAAGGAAAGCATTTTCAGAAGCGCACCAGTTGAAAAACGAGAGGATTATGAGTTAATATTCCAGTTGGTTCTCGGCATGAACCTCTATCTGCAATCTGCACGGGAGTATGATGTAGAGAAAGTTACAAAAATTCAGCATCAGGTTAATTTGAGTCCGAATAAAAAACGACGAATTACTACTGGGGCTGAGTTGTTTGAACTCTCGACATCAACAGCATTCTCCTCACAATCAAGTGGAGTACCCTCGGATCAGGAAGTAAAAGGAAGCGTCCGGCCTCACTTCAGGAGAGGGTACTGGAGACGCCCGAGTGGATTCGGTAACGATCCCACTGCCTTCGCCACAATCTGGGTACGTCCCACTTGGGTCCGAAAAGACAAGATCAGGGAGGGTGAAAACCCCATTGGATCACAACAAAGTGTTCCGTAAAAGCAACTTCAATTACACAGCCTCGCACTTGCACTGCGCGGCTTTTTTATTGTAAAAATTCTAAATTGTTAAAAAAAAAGGTCTTTCGAAAATAATTTAAAAAAATAATTATGAAAAATAGGTATTACTTTCTATACCGGTCTATTATTTTCAGTATTAGGTCTTATGACAATATAACGGTTTTTCCAACTTGCGAGGAATTTTGAAACAGGAATTGTTTTTTGACCGACAGTAGAAGCTGGGTCGTTGTAATACACAGTATCACCATCTATCCCATCAATAACAACTAAATGGGGTATTGGATTTTTCGGGTCAAATTTATAGTGAACTGAAGCCATGACTGGTCCGTCGATGAGATCTTGTTGCAACTTTTTTAAGGCTTCGGTTTTACTCAATTTCGCAAAATCGTAGCTCTCACCACTCAATCCATATTTTTTAGATAGAGAAATCAGACCAGCATGCGTCCAACCAGCTTTTTCTAAATACGCACCAGAAGAAATTCCTTGTTCGAGAAGTGTATCGACTGATACAGTATCATTTTTATAAAAATTGATTATCATTGCGAGACTTGCTACACCACAACCAACCTTTTGCCATTTTGGTGATGTAATATCTTTGAATTGAGAAAAGAAGGGAACAAGGGGAATGATAATAACACTATGTTCTTCAACGGTCGGTATCTTTTTAGCAATGGTTATTGGAGGTATGATCATTTTTTAATTTATTACTATTACAGGCGTACCGACAATAGCCCATTCGTATAGTTTTTTTGCCTGTTGGGGTTCCATATTCACACAACCATGTGACCATTTTTTTCCAAAATTATTGTGCCAGTATGCTCCATGTATCACATCACCATCATAGCTAAAATAGAGATCCCATGGAACACCAGGTAGATCATAGTATTGGTCCGCTGGTCCATCACTTGCGCCTTGCATATAACGACTCGGTGTTTTCTTGTATATACTGTATTCACCGACTTTTGTTGGAGTATCCTCCAACCCTGTTGAGACTGGTTCTTTCATAAATAATCGATCACCATCATACGCATAAAGCATCTGTTCTGTGACATTGACTACGATCTTTTTCTCAATCGGTCCAGCCTCCTTATTTATTTTTGTCACATTTCCCTCATGATAAAAAGTTCTAACCACCGATGCAGATATGTAGAGATCTCCAATCACTCGTTCTGGATATGTGAGTGTATTTAGGAATTTAATTTTATGCCATTCCATTCCGTCAGAATCTGTGACTGTTTTTTCAACATTGAGAACAATCCCCGTGCGGAGGCCGAGTACTACCGGAAAATCCTTTCCAGGACCGGAGCGCATGTTCACACAGGCGCCTTCCGAGTGAATACTACAACCGTCCATTACCTCGATAAATTTGTAGAGAGTATCTTTTATTTGAATATCTGTTGTTATTGTTTCAACAGGCACTGTGGTTGTCGCTATTACTGTCTGACTCGACGATATTGGTTGATCTGAACGGATTATTGTCTGCGATGTCACTCTAGAGGTAATAAGGATAAAAATAGCAATTATAACAATAATTGCGATGGTGTATAGTAGCTTATTTTTATTGATGATTTTCATATTAGATTAGGATTTAGTAGGAACTATACTATACTCCTATTCTGAGTAATAGCTACTATAATTGTAAATGCTTGACTATTCTTTTGAATCATAAAGTTGACTGAGGCGGAGATGGCGGAATTTTGTCTAAAGTAATATAATATTAAATGTATGAAAGAAAAAATGCATTTTGAGATTAAAAGAAATTTGCGAAAAATAATAAATTAATAACTAGAAAAATTTATGGCACTTATCAATCCTCACATCAACTTCAACGGAAATGCCGAAGAAGCATTCAATTTTTACAAATCAGTATTTGGCGGAGAGTTTGCAAAGATTATTCGTTTCAAAGACC
>CAYHFF010000050.1:0-3215 GCA_964355845.1 uncultured Candidatus Saccharibacteria bacterium | reverse complement strand
TACTTATACACAAGCAATACACAGTTATTCCCCAACCTAATTTGTGCCCTCGCGTGGAATCGAACCACGAATTACGGCTTAGAAGTCCGCAGTTATATCCATTTAACTACAAGGGCATATTGATATATAACAATAAGAATATAGCAGAGAAAACACAAAACACAAAATTATTTAGACGGATCAGTTGCCCCAACATAACCCTTTCTAGTCCTTTCAGAAATCCCTTCCCTTATCTCAAATCTATTTAAAGTAGCGTCCAATTCTTTAATATCAAATATTTTTTCTACTTTATTATTCTGTGTTTCTAAATTATTATAATTACCCGTAGAAATTTCCCAGTACAAATACATTCCGCCTATTATTGAAAACAATGTGATTGCAATACTCAATAATAAAATAATTATCCAGTCAACATAGGCATTTCTGCCAATTTCTCTGAGAGAAGACAATATTGATAAATTTGGAACTCTCATAAATTTTTTCTTGAATAAATTTGCCATTTTATTTTGTAGTTATTGTTTCAATATCTAATGTCAATTTCCATTTATCTGTAGTCTTTGTATCACTTGATACTTTAATAGCGCTACCATCAAGATTCCCTGATGTATTTAGAACTATGTTTTTTATAGAACTATTCATAGGTAAGTTTTCTATTAGAGTTAGAGCTCTCAAAATATTTACCCAACTCCCCTTAGCGCTTACTTTTGCCTTTATATTGCCTTTATCATTGTTTATAGAAGACAATTCAAAATCAGTTTTAGTGTCAATACCTATTTTTTCAACCATCTCTATAAAATCTACTATTTTATCATCTTTTGTTATATAGGATTGTATTTTTTCTCTACCCCCTTTTGACATATCGTAGAGCTCAATCAATTCCTGTTCATATTTTTTTCTATCATCTTCAGAATTCATTTCATTTGTTATCTTTGAATGGTTTTTAGCAAGCTCCAATGTTTTTCTATAGATAAATACATAGACAAAAGAACTTAGCGTTACACTTATTATGGAGAGCAATATCAATATATAATGTCTATGATTTGTTTTCATCTTGGTAATATTAGTGAAATTTTAATTGAAAAATCTATATCCTTGCTCTTAGCAAGATCCGAAACAGGCAATTCTACACTTGATATTGAGGGATTTGATTCTAATTTATTTTTAAATTTAATAAGCGCATCCCTTGTCAAAGATTTACCCTGAATAACAAAAGAGATAGTCGAGCTTGCAGTATTTACTGGTATTATAAATTGAAATGAATTCAGGCTTATTCCACTGCCCTTTTCTGATATAATATCTGAAATTATTTCTGAATACGACACTTTATTGTTTATATTTATCTTTTTTAAATCATCACTATCTTGCTTCAATTCCTTAATAATATTTTCTATTTCTTTTGAATTTCTGTTTTTTCTAACTAATTCGATTTGATTTAGAGCAGATTTTTCTTGTGAGTATGACATTATAAATGCTGGCATCAGTGAAAATATGCCAATAACAATAGCAATTGAAATAAAAAATAAAATAGAAATAAAAAGCCGAATACGATACTCTCGTTTCAATTCTCTAATTTCTTTTTCTGGTAATAATGTATAGTGAATCATATAAAATTATGGTAATGCTAGACCAGCTGATATTGCATAATCCAAAGATTCTTCAAATGTGATTTTAGGTATATAGTGATTGTACAAAAATACATTTTGCCAAATATTTGCCACACTTACTTGTATATCATTTCCAGGGGATAGACGTGATACCTGACTTGTTGTTATGGCGTCATGCCCTGAAATTATTATTGATTTAATATCATTGTTATTGTCACGCTGTTTCCAATATGTATAGACTTTTTCTATTTCTTTTTTTAAAGAAAACATAATATCTGACATTTCTTCACTTGTCTTATTTTTTATATTGTCTCCTCCCCATGAAATAGTCGATGTAAAACATACAATGCCATTGTATACTACATACAAACCAGTTTTTTTACTCATTATATGAACTATAAGTTGTGTTCCTGTAGCATCATGTGGCACTACTGCCCTTGCTATTGCCTTTGCTTGTATTTCAAATGAAACAACAGTCAATCCAGAATTTTGAAGGACTTTTAAATAACTATCCACAAGTTCGCGCGGAGCAACAGAAACACTTGCATAAGTTTTACCTGTATTTTCTGCATCAAGTACTGCTGGAAGTTTATCGAAAAAGAAAATAGAGTCAGATGCAGATAACGGTACATTCTCCTCCAATTTAAATTCTATATTTTGACGAATTTGATGCTCATTTGTATCTGGCACTTCTGTCTTAAAGAGATACATTCTCTCCTCTGGCAATGAAGCTTTTACTGTATGAATTTTCATTTCTTTTACCAATGAAGTCACCTCATCGCTTAGGGCTTTTTCATCTTTTATATGTCCTGCATCAATTATTCCAGGCTTCAATACTCTGCTTCCATATTTATGAAGAGTATATCCATGTCTATTTGATGAATATTCTATACATCTCACCGCATCATCAGAGATATCTAGTCCTGCATAAGGAATATTTAGATACACTGGTGGCGGAAATAATTTAAAAAATGTTTTAGTAAACATACTCATATTTAAATCAAATTATACCATGGAAAATTACTGCAATTTATTTTTAATAACTTCAATTATAATAGGTATAAATGACAAAAGTATTATCGCAATCATTATATATGAAAGATAATTCTCAATATTTGGTATCACACTACCTAGTAGATAACCAATACCCAAAATTCCCCATGTCCATATAAATGCGCCGATAATATTGTATTTAACAAATACTCTGTATTCCATCTGAGCAACTCCGGCAACTATCGGTGCAAATGTCCTGACTATAGGTACAAATCTAGCAAGTACTATTGTTTTTTTGCCGTATTTATTATAAAAATCATGCGCATGCTCTAAATGTTTTTTTTTAAAAAAAGTGGAGTCAGCTCTAGTAAATATCATAGGACCAGTTTTTCTACCAAATGCATACCCGATACTGTCCCCCGCTACAGCCGCAACAAAGCAAAGTGGTAGCAATAACCAAATAGAAATCATACCTTGTGAAGCAAGTAGTCCCGCCGTAAAAAGTAGCGAATCCCCCGGTAAAAAAAATCCAAAGAAAAGTCCTGACTCAGCAAATATTATAAGTACGACTCCGAGCAGTCCAAGTGTTTTTATTATAATTAAAGGATCAAGTAAATC
>CAYHFF010000049.1:0-3217 GCA_964355845.1 uncultured Candidatus Saccharibacteria bacterium | reverse complement strand
GGTATTGCTCCTGAAATATACATAGTATTTAGGGCTGTGTCAATATGAACAATTTTTAAATTCTTCACTGTTATCCTATCTCCACCCATTCTACCTGCCATACGCATCTTTTTGGGCACTTTATTTCTCAGTCCTCCTCCGATTGATCCCGGCTCGCGCTCTGAATGCTTTTGACCATGAGATCTTGGTCCTCCGCCGAATCCATGACGCTTTACCACACCCTGAAAACCTTTACCCTTTGATATTGCACTCACCTCTATCTCATCTCCCTCTTTAAAAATTGACATATCTATAGAATCACCAATTTTCTTTGAATTATCATCTGTTCTGTATTCTTTTTTTACTTTAATTTTACCCTTTTTAGAATTTATTTGAATAGCAGTATAACCATCAATCTCTTTTGTTTTTATAGCAGTAACTTCTATAGGTGAAATTTCTACTATAGTTGCAGGTACGACAATACCATCTTTATTAAAGATCTGTGTCATGCTCTGCTTCCTTCCTAGAATAAATTTTCCTATATTTTTCATGGTATTTGTATTTCGTTACAGCTAATCTGAATTTACATCATTTTCACATCTATATTTACCCCTGATGGTAAGCTAAGATTTGTAAGCGCTTCTATAATCTTTTGATTTGGATTTAGTATATCTATCAAACGCTTATGCACTCTCATTTCAAACTGTTCTCGGGCATTTTTGAATACAAAAGATGCTCGATTTACAGTGTATTTTTTTATTTCAGTTGGAAGTGGTATAGGTCCATAAAACTCCACATCATAACGAATCGCTGTATCCATTATCTGTTTCAAAGATGCGTCGAGGATTTTATGTTCATAAGCACGAACTCTTATTCTAAGTTTTGAAGCATCACCTTCCTTAGAAGCTATCTTTGTTTTTGTTACTTTTTTTTCTTTGCTGACAGTGGCCATGGTATTTTTACTGTTTATTAAATTCTACAGTATTTAAGCAACTATTTTAGTTACAACACCAGCTCCTACTGTCTTTCCACCTTCTCGTATTGCAAATCTCATTTTATCCTCAAGCGCAACCGGAGCTACAAGCTTTACTTTAAATGTAACTGTATCTCCCGGCATTACCATTTCAACACCTGTTGCTAGAGTCACTTCTCCAGTAACATCAGTTGTTCTGATATAGAACTGTGGCTTATATCCTGTAAAGAATGGTGTATGTCTTCCACCCTCTTCTTTCTTTAGAATATATACTTCTGAATCAAATTCTGTATGAGGCTTTACTGAACCAGTCTTTGCGAGAACCATACCACGAGTTACATCATCCTTTGCAGTACCACGAAGTAGCAATCCTGCATTATCCCCAGCAATACCTTCCTTTAGAGATTTATTGAACATTTCTATACCTGTTATAGTTGTTTTTGTTGTATCTTTAAATCCTATAACTTCTACTTCTTCACCTACTTTTATCATTCCTCTTTCTATACGACCAGTAACTACAGTTCCACGACCTTCTATAGAGAATATGTCTTCAATAGGCATTAGGAATGGCTTATCAACTTCACGCACTGGCATAGGAATATAGGTGTCTAATGCGTTCATAAGATCCTTTATCTTTGCAACCCATACTGCATCTCCTTCAAGAGCCTTGAGGGCAGAACCACGAATAACTGGTGCGCCTTTTCCATCAAATCCATTTTTTGTCAAAAGTTCACGAACCTCCTCTTCAACTAGATCGAGTAGATCAGCTTCGGCAACCATATCGCATTTGTTTAAAAACACTACTATCTGTGGAACTCCGACTTGCTTTGCAAGCAAAATATGCTCACGAGTCTGTGGCATAACACCATCAAGAGCAGAGACTACTAGTATTGCGCCGTCCATCTGAGCAGCACCTGTGATCATGTTCTTTATATAGTCTGCATGTCCTGGAGCGTCTATATGAGCATAATGTCTCAAAGCTGTTTCGTATTCTACATGAGCAAGAGATATAGTAACTACCTTTGTAGCGTCTCTTACAGTTCCTCCCTTTGCGATATCGCCATAGGACTTTAGAGTTGCAAGTCCATCCTTTGCCTGAACAGCAAGTATAGATGTAGTAAGAGTAGTTTTACCATGGTCAACGTGTCCGATAGTACCTACATTAACATGGGGTTTTGAACGATTAAATTCCTGTGCCATAAATTTTATTTATTTAAAAAAATTGATAATTATTAATAGAGATTAACCAAAGCCAACGCAAAAACGCGTATTCGCTATGGTAGCATATTAGTTAATAATAAGTCAACAATAATTTTGCTAATTGTTATATATTGTATAAAAAATTGAGCCCTCGCAGTGAAGCAAGGGCTCAAGTGGTCTAAGAACAAAAGACTATTGAGTATCCAAGTCTCCAAGGACTACTCGACGTCGCAGAAGCAGAAGAAGGCATCGTCGTTACCCCAATAACCCTCGAAGCAGCCAAGGCTGAACTCGAAGCCATCGTCCAAGTGGGCAAACATATCAGTAATCCTATGGCGGCTGGCACCGGCGTCTTCCCAAAGACATTCCTTTTCATCGAAGGAAGCGTACCACCTGCTTTTCGGCAATTGGGTGCGCTTCTGATCGAAGACGAGGGAGGCGCCTTGTGCGCCGAGGTGAACAGCTTTTTGTGTGACAAGAAATGCCATATGCTCCTCGGATGTTGTTCTGGCGACCGTTTGAATGAACGCTTTGATCCGGAACTTGTCACCGGGTTTCAGGATACGACTCGGAGTAGGAAAATTTGCGTCGGTTATGTTTTTATCATAACCGTATTGAAACTTCTTCTCGTTCTCTACTTTGAATTTGGCGAGCTGTGTCGCATGGTCGTAATCCTCAGGCACCGTAATGATGCCGAGGTCGACGAGCAATGTGAACTTTTCAGTGGGTTCAATCAACGGAACAGGATCTGTCAAAATGACTTTGGACTCCTGCTGGTCGGTAACCTTTTCCACCTTGACCAGATGTTTACTCAAAACACCTGCGATTTCTGCCCATACGAGATGTTGTTTCCGCTCCAGAGCAAATTGCGTTTCTTGCCAATCAACTCCCAATAAATGTAGTAATTTGGCTACATTCGCGCCGAACTGAAGGCACTGTGCTGGTTCAACCGACTTAACTGGTTTTTCCATATTTTTTTTATTTCAATTGTTTTTGCAAAGATTTACTAATAAATATATACACTATATTGATATAAATGTCAATAGTGCAAAATTACTATACTCC
>CAYHFF010000048.1:0-3421 GCA_964355845.1 uncultured Candidatus Saccharibacteria bacterium | reverse complement strand
ATTGATATGATTTGTCGGTTCATCGAGTATTAGTAGCCCGGGCTTTTCGAGTACAAGTCGTGCAAAAGCAACGAGTCCTTTCTGCCCTTCCGAAAGACTGCCGATTTTTGTATTTATAACATCACTTGTGATGAGAAACCCCGCAGCAACAGATCTCATTTCTTCTTCATTCTTTTTTACTGTTACCTCAAGAAGTGATTCGCGCACTGTATGGTCAAAGTTGAGCGTTGAAAAGTCTTGTCTATAGTAGCCCACTCGCACATCAGGAGCAATTATCACACCACTTTTTACACCAACATTCTTCTCACTTTTTTTATCTATTCCCTCACTCTGCGTGCTATACCCTTTCACCGATTCAGCAATAGTCTGCAATAGCGTACTTTTCCCTATTCCATTTGGGCCTTTGAGTAGTAAGTGATTATTTTTATTTAAAGAAATATTCGTCTTGCGATTTGTCGGCTTATGATTCTTTATTACTTTATATGAATTTATTTTAATAATTTCCCCGATAAGCTCAGGTTGTGATGGAATAGTAAAAGGTCGTATCGTCTTGTCTTCTTTTCTCACATCCACCTTTTCTTCTTCAAGCTCTTCGGCTTTTTCTCGCATGCGCTTTGCGACCAGTCTCATCTGCCCTCCTTTATTTGCAAAAAATCCTGCTTTGTCTTTATTTTCCTGTATTTCTTTTGCTAGCTGGGCATTTTTCATATTTTCTTTTTCAATACGCGCAGAGATCTGCTCAACTACATCGGAATAATTTCCGAAATACTGCTCTATTTTCTTTGTATGAATATCAAGATATAGCACTCCATCAGTAAATGAATTGAGGAAATGCGCATCATGAGAAATAACTATAACTGTTTTCTCGTAATTTTTTATAAAATTGGTGAGATGCTCTATACCAGTTTTGTCCAGATTATTTGTCGGCTCATCGAGGAGAAGTAACTCGGGATCTTGGATAATGGCAGAAGCGAGTAAAAGTCGAGCCTGCTGACCACCGGAAAAAGATCGTATAATCCTGTCATGCGGAGCATGAAAATTTACAATTTCCAAAACATCATCAATTCTTTTATCTATATCATAAATTTTCCCGTGAATCTTTTCGTCGAAACATGTCAGAAAAAATTCCCGCATGGTGAGATCGAGCTGATCCCGTGCTATAACCTGCCGAGCAATGGCGATAGAGACTCCGTTTACAATATGTATACTTCCTGATTCTGACTTGCTATGTTTAGTGATGAGAGAAAAAATAGTGCTTTTCCCTGCACCATTCTGCCCCATGAGGGTAATTTTCATCCCCCGACGCACAGAAAAGGATACTTCATCTAATATAGGTTTATTGTGCCCAAAGCCAAAGGACACATCGTCAAAGCTTAATATGCTATCGTTTTTTGACATATGAGTGAATATAGTAGCATATTTGAACAAAAAGAAAACCAGAAAGTGATTTTCGGACACAGAGAATTTATTGCTATAAATTCTCTTCGTTCCTCGCACCGTCGTGCTGCGGCTTGGTCCTCAAATCCACTTTCTGGTTTTCTCTGTTTTACCTATTCTTACTATTTCTCTGCCCCTTACTTTTCAAAAGTCTTGTATGCTTTACAGCAAGACGCTTTGCGGTCTTTTTTGATCTTGATGCTTTTCTTGGTTTATTTGTTCTTTTTGACATAGAAATATTGTAGCATAATTTTATAAATAAATCCTGAACCTAATTTTTCTATAAAATATTTTTATTATAATTTTCTTCTACCGCGACACACTTTCCCGTAAATGACTTTTATTTATCTCGAAGCATTTCTCACAGCACAAGACTTTCTTTGATGGACGAGTAGTATCATCTGAACAGTAACTCTCCGTCGTAATAGCACAGAAAACACATTTGCCAATTATTTCTTTATCTGAAATTTCGGTCACATCGGTAGTCATTCTATTATCAAAAACAAAAAGTGTTCCTTTGAAATTCTTCCCCGGATATTCCTTCATATAGGTGTGAATTCCATCTTTCAATTGATACAAGTTTGAAAAACCGCTTCTTTTGAGTAAACAAGTTGCCTTTTCACAGCGAATACCTCCTGTACATACCGCCACTACTTTTTTATCTTTTAAATTCTCTAAATCTTTGAGTTTTTCCGGCAAATCACGAAAATTCGTAAGTCCTGGGTCAATAGTCTTTTCAAATTTTCCACTTGCAATCTCATAATCATTTCGGAGATCAAGCACTACAAAATCTTCATTATTTTCATACCATTTTGCAAGCTCGCTTGCAGGAAGTTCCTTTGCGGTTTCTCTTTCAATATCAAACTTCCCCGCCTCAAGAGCGACCACTTCATCTCTCACCTTGATTTTCAATTTTGTAAAAGCCTTTCCATTGCCGACACTTTCTTTTATTAAAATATCTGCAAACCTTGCATCACTTTTAATAAATTCTTTATATTTTTCTATACTTTCACGAGTCCCTTCAAAAGTAGCATTTATTCCCTCCTCTGCTACTATCATACGCCCAAGAAGCCCGAGCTCGGCACATTTCACTTTATGTGCTCTCACGAGACTTTCAGGTTCAGTAATATCTATAAATTTATAGAATAAAATAACGACATTTTTCATATCACTTATACTACCTCACAAAATATTTTATTTCCAGTTTGAAAGAATAAGAGCAAAGATTACAAACATGAGTAGTTGATAGCCACTCTGAATGAAGAATTTTGACCAAGCAGTATCTTTTTTATCACCATTCCACATACAAGCTCCAGCTGTTGTTGGTAGGATAAATCCTGCCCATATCCAGAGTGCGTTACAGAGAGAAGTTGCTCCTGACCAAACATTTGCGTTTAAATAATGCGCGAGTACAAAAATTTGAAATAATGAAAGAAGAAATTGTACGAGATACAGTGGTGCGATTTTTTTATGCATTTCCTTCTGTTTTATCTCACTGCAGTCAACTCCACCCATAAGCTTCATCCATTTTTTACCGAAAAGTGGTCCATACCATACAAAGCCCATTATCATTGATACTATTCCACATACAAGCACTGCCCAATAATTGATTTCCATATCTTTTAAATTATTCTTTTAATACGAATATTTTAGCATAAAAAATCAACAGTCCATAACTGCTAGAATATAATCTTATTTCTTTTCCACCCTTACTCCATCTCTATCAATTCTTGTAGAAATATCTGTATAATCAATACCAATTTCATTATTTACTTTTTTTATATCAATTATCACCGCAAGTCCTTTCATGGTTTCTTCTGAAAAATACTGATCAAAAACAAAGTTACCTAAAGAATAATATATTTTTTTGCCTTTATATATACCAATATCTCCTATAATATGCGGATGTGCGCCGATCACCATATCTGCCCCGCTGTCAATAAAGCTCTGCGCCAATTCTGTCATCTTGACTGTCGGCTCTTTC
>CAYHFF010000047.1:0-3441 GCA_964355845.1 uncultured Candidatus Saccharibacteria bacterium | reverse complement strand
AAAAATCCTCAAAGACGAGTTTCAAAAACCATATTTCAAGGCACTTTCTGTATTTATAAGAGATGAATATCAAAAAAAGAATAGTGACAAAAAGATATTCCCTGCACCTAAGGATATTTTCCGTTCATTTGATCTATGCCCTTTTGATAAAGTAAAGGTTGTGATACTAGGACAAGATCCGTATCACGGTGAATATCAAGCAAATGGTCTAAGTTTCTCTGTAAATAATGGAATTACCCTTCCCCCATCACTTAAAAATATTTTTAAAGAAATCAAATCCGATATCGAAATAGAGCAGATGGAGAAATCAAATGGTGATCTTTCAGATTGGGCAAAACAAGGTGTATTACTACTAAATGCAACTCTTACAGTACGAGCACAAAGTCCAGGTTCACATCAAAATAGAGGTTGGGAGCAATTTACAGATGCGGTTATAGATAGACTTGTAGCTCATCGTGAACATATAGTCTTTATGCTTTGGGGAAATTATGCAAGAAATAAAGGTAGGCTCATAGATCGAACAAAGAATCTAGTATTAGAATCAGCACACCCTTCCCCATTTTCAGCATACAATGGGTTTTTTGGTTGTAAACATTTTAGTAAAACAAATAGATATTTGAGGGAAAATGAGGAAAGGGAGATTGAGTGGAGTTAAATTATTTTACATTAAACCCAACTTTCTCTTTTGGTTTAGGTAAAGGCTCAAGAAGATGTTTTACCACCTCATGCACATTTTCTAGCATTGCATGGTCCTTTATTTGATTTTTCTCGATTTCTGAGATTTTCAAAGCCAAATCTTTGTAATTATCGAGGGATTCTTTAATTTTTATAAAGACACGGATAATAAGGATATTCATCTGAATAGCGATCTTGCTATTTAAAACAGATGAGAGCATAGCTATTCCATGCTCAGTAAAAGCATATGGCAAATTGTAAGAAAATTTTAGTTTCTCAAGGTGGTCACAAATTGTGACCAGTTCATTTTTTTCTTCTTTACTAAGCTGGAACATAAAATCTCCAGGAAAACGCTCCATGTTTCGCTTCACAGCTTGATTAAAAACCTTTGTAGAAACTTTATATAGACTGGCTAAATCTGAATCTATCATTACTTTATGCCCACGAATAAAAAGAATTCTTTTTTGAATTATATTCTCAGCCTCAGTTGCTTGGATTTCTAAATTATCATTTTCTTCTTCCATCCATCAATTATTACAAGTAAGAAAATAAAGACAATACCTAAAATCATGAAAATTTTATCAAAATTTCATACTTCTGTGGACAACTTGTTTTGATTTATCAAAACAGAAGTACCCTTGTGGTAAAAGATGAGAATAAACTAGTATAATTCTCGTTATGAAAATCACCATGGAAAATTACCCCTTCAAATACTCCTTGAGTTTCTCCTCCCCAAGCGGTCTATCGCCTTTTTCTATTTTAAAACTTTCTTTTATTTCTTTCCAATGATTTTTGTTAAATATCCAGTTGATTATAAAAACAATAAGCATCGCAATGACCGCTCCAACAATGGCAAGAAGCATATCTTTCTGTGCATCCCAGATATCGCCCTGCGCTCCGAGAAATGCCAGTCCCGCCACAGGGTCAACTTTGCGCGCTATGAGCCATTCCACTATTTCATAGAGAGCAGATCCTGCCCCAGCCACATCTATAGGAAAATAGTATGACCAAAATCCCTTTGCCTTTGATAGTCTCATGAAGACTTCCCTGATAGGATAAGCGAGAAGCAGTCCAAAGCTGAAATGCACAAGCCTGTCATACATATTACGGTCGGCTCCTAGCCAATTCTTGAGAGTGTCTCCAAAAGGAACCTCGGCATAGGTATAATGCGAACCAATAACATGCATAATCATAAAGATAGTAATGAGGGTGTATGAGACATTTGAAAGTTTAAAATATCTGCCAAGAATAAATATAATCGGAACAAAAACAAATACGAGATAATTTTCCAAGAGCCAATCATGTGGATATACGGGATTAATGGCTGCCCAGATCCAGGTTATGAGAAAGGTGATTATGAGAAATGATTTGTATTTGGACATGGTAATTATTATGGTTAATTATATCATGGGAAATTGTCACTTTGTTCAACTCGAAATTTGGACAACGGTGTTTGCCAAGCTATTGAACTATAACGCTCCCTAGACAAGTATTGACTTCCATGTTATAGTATGCTATACTTAAAACAGGTAAGTCCATTGATTTAAAACGGCTTTAAATAGGTGCGTCGAAACAATGCACTAATACAGTTTACTTATGAAGAAGACACCAATTCAGATCCTCAACCAGCTTGATGACGATGGTGCAACAATAAATGCTCAAGGATTCAGCCGAGGTCGTGTTTGTGGGTATTTCTGCGCTGGCAAGGTCTATATCGATCTTGGTCAGCCACCCCGTGTAGACATGACTTGGCACGATTATCTTCCTGAATTGAAAGAAAAAATCGAGAAGATTATCGGCCTCGGCCAATTTCTTGTTGCAGGCAGTGTCAATGAGGTCTATCCCGAAATAGATCATATCAACTTTCGATTTTTGGGACTTGGATTTAATGTCCATGTTCCATCTTCGAATATTGTATGGCTAGGATAAGGGTAGTGAGGCGAAGGATAGAGCCACCTTCAATTCAGAAGCTCTAATTGTTGTCACCTTTCTAAAAGCGTGAGCCTCGTATGCAGTACGTTGAGATGGACGACATCTCGAGAAAAAATTGTCGCAAACTAGGACCGCACAATGCTTATGCAAAGTGCGGTTTTCTTATTCCAATCTTAGTGATGTATCTTTCCCATTGGATCAATATGTGTGATATAGAAAAATTGTTTAGCATAATCCAGTTTCGGATTGTAATCTGCACTTGTAGCAAAAACATCCCTGACTTTTTGATAAAAATTTTTCTCCGAAGTTCGGATTTTCCTGATCCGTTCCTCAAATTCCTCAAAATACCCCTTGGTCACTTTGCCTTCTGCCAAGCGTTCATCATCCATAGTGAAACCTTTTATGATGTACTCCTTCAATCTTTGAGTTGCCCAAATACGGAATTGAATACCTCTGAATGAGTTTACGCGGTAGCCTACGGAGATAATTACATCAAGGTTGTAGTAATTGGTCGGTTTGGTAGTTTTGGTAGAAAATTCGGAAATTCCGAATTTTCTCATAGTTTGTTCCAAAATAAGCTCGTTTTCACTATAAATATTCTGGATATGCTCGTTTATGGTAGATTTTGACTTATCAAAAAGTTCCGCCATCTGATCTTGAGTAAGCCAGACAGTGTCATTTTCAAGATGGACATCAATTTTGGTTTGTCCGTCCTCTGTGTTGTATATGATTATTTTATTATTTTCTTCCATAAGTGTAATTGTATTTTAACATTATTATGCGGCAGTTTTTACTTGAAGTTCGAACATTTTTCGCCGAAAATCCGGAACAATG
>CAYHFF010000046.1:0-3972 GCA_964355845.1 uncultured Candidatus Saccharibacteria bacterium | reverse complement strand
TTTCTTTTACAAAGAGGCCAATAAATAAAAATGGCAGAGATAGTATTGAAATAATTTATGAAAAAGCTGGTGTAAAAAAGAGGGTAGTATGTGCAACCCCTTCTTTTCCAGATTTTGTACAACTGCTAAAGGATTTTGATTATCAATTTTAATTAATTATGAAAAACACTATAAAGCTGATTTTGCTAATAATTTCTGTATTGTTCATCTATGAAATTTATAGTTTTTCCTCAATTAAAATCGATGATTTACCAGTAATAACAATATATCCAGAAATTATATATACAGGTAATCCTATTTTCATAACTATAAATGCAAGCACAACTCCTAGAGAAATTAAATTTAATAATAAAAATATTAATTTTTCTAAATTTGGGGATAAGTATCTAGGAATAATCGGTATTGATTTTAATGATAAAAATACACAATATGAGATTTCTGTAAAATTGGAAAATGGAATGAATTTTAAAGAATATGTAAATATTAAATCAAGAGAAAAAATAGAAAAACCTCTTGGAATTCCGGCAAAACTCGGTGGAAATACGAAAGAGGCGAGCTCTATGCTCATAAGTAATCTTGCAATAGAAAATGCAGAGCTGAATAATATTAAATCAGCGAATAAAAGTTTATGGACTGATACTTTTGAATATCCAATTTCAAATGTTTTTGTAACTGATGAATATGGATATAATAGGAAAACTGTAGATCAAACTATAGTTCACAAAGGCACAGATTTTAGAGCAATAGTTGGTACACCGGTTATGTCTATAAATGATGGAATAGTTAAAATTTCAAAAAAATTTACAGTGTATGGAAATACTATTGTTATAGATCATGGAAATGGAATACTATCGTTATATATGCATTTATCACAATTGAGTGTAAAAGCCGGTGAGAATGTGAAATCAGGACAATTAGTAGGATATAGCGGTGATACTGGATATGCTGAAGCTCCACATTTACACATTAGTATAAAAATAAATAGTATTTCCATTGACCCAATGGTATTTATGAAATATTTTAAAAAATAAAATATAAAGGCTCATGATATAATTTATGTACTAATTTAATAATTACTAAGGGTAAAAATATCATCATGGTCAAAGGTAAAAGTAAAAATTCATATGCACTGCTTCATGATGTGATAATGATCGCTATTGGTCTTGTAATTGCAATATTTTTATCAAAAATAGGTTTTATTGATTACGTAGTCTCAATTTTCAGAGATTATTATATAGTAGCCAGTTTTTTGACTGGTATATTTTTTACTTCTGCATTTACATTGGCTCCAGCATCTATTTCCCTTATTCACATATCAGAATCTGCTCCTATTTTTCCTGTAGTATTTTGGGGAGGTTTGGGCGCAATGTGTGGCGATTTGATCCTCTTCTTTTTTATAAAGGACAGATTTGCAAAAGATTTGATGAGTGTGATAAAACCTTCAAAAGTAAAGTATTTACTCAGATCATTTCATTTTGGTTTTTTGAAATGGCTCTCACCTATTTTGGGGGCGCTTATTATCGCATCACCCTTACCTGATGAGTTCGGCATTACATTGCTTGGTATGTCCAAGGTAAGACTTATAATACTAATACCCGTTTCATTTATTATGAATATGCTAGGAATATATCTTTTGATTGAATTTTCACATCTGCTATAATAGTAAATATGGACATAAAAAGAATATTAAATTGGTCAGTATTTATCCTAATAATAGGTCTAATCATATGGGGCATGATAGCAGCTGCAAATAAAGCTGAAAATGAGAATGCAAATATCGCAACTGCAGATAGAGTTATTGCATCTGACTCGCTTATAGGCACAACTTCATCCCCTTTGACTATTATTGAATACAGTGATTTCCAGTGTACTGCATGTGCCGCATACTTTCCAATTATTGAAAGAATAATTTCCGATGAGCCAAATATTGCATTTGTGTATAGGCATTTTCCATTAAATCAACATGCAAATGCAATACTAGCATCGCAAGCATCAGAAGCTTCCGGTAAACAGGGTAAGTTCTGGGAAATGTATAGATTGATATTTGAAAATCAAAAGAATTGGGAGAATTCAAAAACAGCAAAAACTATATTTGAAAGTTATGCAAAGGAATTAAAATTGGATATAGAAAAATATACTTCAGACTTCAATTCAAAAGAAATATCAGAAAAAATAAATGCAGATCAAAAAAGCGGTTTTAAAGCAGGAGTAAATAGCACTCCGACATTTTTTATAAATGGTAAGAAAATAAATAATCCAAATAGTTATGAAGAATTTAAAAAACTTATTGAAGACGCCGCTAAATCTGGCAAATCTTCCTAAATATATTCCTATATTGATAATTGTGTTTGCCTTTATCGGTTTTGCTGATGCTACATATCTTACTGTAAAGCATTATCAAAATGTTATACCGCCATGCACAATAGGCGGATGTGAATCAGTATTGAGCAGTGTATATGCGGAAGTATTTGGTATACCCGTTGCGCTTTTTGGAGCAGTGTATTATCTCATAATACTGCTATTAACTTTTATTTTTATAGACACTAAAAGAGAAATATTTCTAAGGATTGCGCTACTACTTTCAGTGATTGGGTTACTATCTTCAATATGGTTTTCATTTCTTCAAATATTTATTATAAAAGCATTTTGTCTATATTGCGCATTATCTGCTGTAACTTCTGTATCAATATTTATAATTTCACTATATGTATTTAAAAGATGCCGTTATGGAGAAATTGAAAATAATCTAGAAAGCAATATATATTAAATATGATATTAAATATGAAAAATATAAATATTTTAATAACAAAAAAGTCGGAAGGATATGAACTCATAGACTCAGGTGAAGGAGAAAAACTAGAGAGATTTGGCAGTATTTTATTATCTCGTCCCGATCCACAAGCATTATGGAGAAAGAATAAAAGTGATATAGAGTGGAAAAAAGCCAATGCATATTTTGTCAGAAAAGAAAATGAAGGGGAATGGAAAATGAAAGAAGAAAAGCTGGATAAATGGCAAATAGAATTTGGAGGGTTAAAATTTTGGATAAAACCTACAGCATTCAAACATACAGGACTTTTTCCTGAACAAGCTGTCAATTGGGAATGGATGAGGGATTTGATTTTTGGGGAGATAAAAATAGGAGAAAATAATCCTAGAGATATAGAAGTTCTAAACCTTTTTGGTTACACTGGTGGAGCATCTCTTGCCTGTGCGCAAGCTGGGGCAAAGGTGGTACATGTAGATGGATCAAAGTCTGCGATAGTATGGGCAAGAGAAAATGCTCAGATATCAGGACTATCAGAAAAACCTATAAGATGGATACATGAAGATGCTAGAGTATTTGTCGGTAGAGAGATAAAAAGAGGAAATAAATATGATGCAATAATCATGGATCCACCAGCATTTGGACATGGTGCGAATAAAGAAATATGGAAAATAGAAGAGCATTTTCTCTTGCTTGTGGAGGATTGCATCACTCTTTTAAAAGATAAACCATTATTTTTTATAATAAATGGGTATTCAGCAGGGTATTCATCTATAGCGTATGAAAATGTTTTAAAATCACTTATCGTAAAGTTTGGAGGACAAATAGAAATAGGAGAATTGGCTATTGAGGAAAGTGATAAAAAAGATGCAGAAAATGCGAGATTACTACCCTGTGGAATATTTGCAAGGTGGGGGAAATAGTGGATATTTATATATATAAATCGGCTTGTTTTTTCTAAGTGGGGTATGCAAATAATATTAAGAAATAATTTTTATATAAAATGTGAAAGTACCCAACTATTGACTTTATCCACAATTTATGATAGCTTGATTTTTAGTAATCAAGCCCTTTGTTAACCAACACACCTACCGTCTAGTCGCAGGTGAGCTTGATGAAATGAAAGGTCGTCATGGCAATTACTGTCGCAGGCGATATGTACATGAAGCTCGATGGACAGCTTCATGAAATCAAAAATCAAATCC
>CAYHFF010000045.1:0-4147 GCA_964355845.1 uncultured Candidatus Saccharibacteria bacterium | reverse complement strand
TTCTGAACGACCAATTATAAAATCTGTATGCACACCATAACTTGCAAGTTGATGTACAGCATTCTGAGTAGGTCTACTTTTCATCTCACCAATTTTTGAAGGAATAGGTAAATAACTGACCATAATAAACAAAACATTATTTGGTTGCTTTATTTTAAAAACTCTAGCCGCTTCTATGAACATGATATTTTGATAATCTCCGACTGTACCGCCTATTTCTATTATTGATATTTCAGAATTATTTATCTTCGCTGCATTTTCAAATCTATGAATTATTTCATCGCGTATATGCGGTACCGCTTCCACACATTTTCCTCCAAATCCCAGATTTCTCTCTTTATCTATCACATGTTTGTAAACCATGCCTGAAGTAATATAGTCATCATGCATCAAATCACGATTGAGAAATCTTTCATAATTTCCCATATCCTGATCCGTCTCAAGTCCAGAGTTCAAGACAAAAACCTCACCGTGTTCAGTTGGATTCATTGTACCCGCATCTACATTTAGATATGGATCAACTTTTACAAGATTTACATCAAAACCTTTTGCTTGTAAAAGTGTTCCTATGGATGAAGCCGCTATACCCTTTCCCACACCTGACATTACACCTCCGACAACAAAAATATATTTATGATTCTTACTTAACTTTGCCTTGGCTTTCATTTCTTTCATAGCGGAATATATTGAATATTTATAATATATCTATTGTATCAAATATCTTTTAACTGCCAAGTAACTAGGCACTGCTCCTAGCACTATTCCTGATCCAATAATTATTGCAAATATTTCTCCGAAATTTTTTATGAAATAAACTGAAAAAATATTCATGAGTATTGAGAAGTCCTGCGCCCCAGAAACTCCTGCAAATTTCATTATTATGAAATCACTGTAGTAGGCAAAAGCGCCAAGTAAAACCAATGCGAGTATTCCAGAAAATATTCCGTACATGATTCCAGATATTACAAAAGGTCCGCGAATATATATATGGGAAGCGCCGACAAGTTTCATAACTGATATTTCGTCTTTTGCGGTAAATATTATAAGCCTAATAGTGTTAAAAGTAATAATAATTGCGACAATAACGAGAATTATAGTCAACACTGACCCTGTTTTCTCAATAGTCGGAATGATTCTTCCTAATCTGTCTATTATTATTTTATTTTGATTATAATTTACCTTATCTACTATACTGACCCCAGTCTTCGAGATTGCGTTTTTACTATCTAAAAATCTAGCGATACCAGCGTATTGTGACGGTTCCTTTGCTTTGATATTTAAAACTGCAGGAAATGGATTGCTACCTATTTCATCTAAACCTTGAATGATCAAGGTATTATCTTTCCACTTATCCTTAAAATCTAAAAGAGCTTGATTGCGTGAAATATACTCAACTTTTAACACTTCCGGTAAATTCTCTATTGTCTTTTTCAAATCAAGAACATCCGCTTCCTGCGAATCAAGAACAAAATATACATTTATATCTACTTTAGCTTTAATTTCTTTTATAAACGCTCTGCCAAAAGCTGAACTAAATATTAAACCGCCAAAAACTACAAGTGATAGTGTTATAACTACAATAGCAGAAAATGATAGGAAACCATTTCTCCAAAAATTTATAAATCCTGATCTAATTATTCTTTTAAAATGTGTGAATATCATAAATTTTATAATACATATTTACCGTTTTTATCATCGCGAATAATTTTACCTTTTTCCATTGTTATAACTCTTCCACCCACCTCATCTACTATGCCTTTATTGTGAGTAGTAAGGAGAATCGTTGTACCTAGTTTATGTATTTTTTGTAAAATCTTGATAATTTCAAATGTATTTATCGGATCAAGATTTCCAGTTGGTTCATCAGCAATAATTATATCAGGTTGTGTAACTATTGCCCTTGCGATTGCTACTCTTTGTTTCTCACCACCCGAAAGCTCATGGGGGAAACTCCATATCTTTTTACCCAGATCTACAAGCTCTAGCACATGCGGAACATCAGAAGCTATTTCACTATCTGTTTTGTCTGATGCCTCCATTGCAAAGGCTATATTTTCATATGCTGTTTTATTTGGTATTAGTCTAAAATCCTGAAATACCATACCGATTCTTCTTCTCAATTTATTCATTTGACCTTTTCTCAACTTATGAATGTTTGCAGATTCAAAGAACACAGCACCTTCTGTGGGTCTGTCTTCTGCTATGAGCATTTTCATAAGCGTTGTTTTACCTGCACCCGAATGTCCAACAATTGTTATAAATTCATTCGGTTCAACGCCAAAACTTACTTCATCTAATGCTACACTTTCGTCCGGATATATTTTACTAACTTTATCAAAATAGATCATATCTTTGATTATAACATCTTTTCCGCCTCAAGGAATTCATCTAGATCTCCCTCAAGAACTTTTTCTACCTGTGAAGTTTCTATATTTGTTCTATGATCCTTTACCATTTTATATGGATGCAAAACATATGATCGTATTTGATTCCCCCATTCTATTGAAGTTGTTTTGCTTATATACATTCCCTTTTCCCTTGCTATTCTTTCATTTTCTATTTGTTTAAATAATTTACCCTTTAGAATATCCATTGCTTTTTCCTTATTTTGCGCTTGTGATCTTTCAGAGGTCACATGTACAGAAAGTCCAGTAGGCTTGTGCACAATACGCACCGCCGTTTCTCTTTTATTTACATTTTGACCTCCTGGCCCACCGGATTTTGCTATTGAAATCTCTATATCTTTATCTAAAATTTCAAAATCTGAGCTATTTACTTTTTCAAATTTTGGTATTACTTCAACCATTGAAAAAGATGTGTGACGAAGTTGTTTTGCATTGAAAGGGGAAATACGGACTAGTCTATGCACACCACTTTCATTTTTCAATATTCCATAAACACCTTTTCCAGATATTTCTACTGTAATATTTCTAAAACCACCATGATCATTTTCATGTTGATGAATTGTTTCCATTCCCCAACCTTTATTTTCTGCCAATTTTCTATACATTCTATACAGTATCGAAGAAAAATCCTCAGCATCGTCACCTCCTGCACCAGAGAAAATAGTTAGTATTGCGCTACCTTTATTATATTTACCTATACCTTCTAATGCATCTTTCAACTCATTAAGCTCCTTTATTATAGCTTGCGCTTTCTCTCTATTATTCCAAAAATCGCTAGATTGCATCTCTATCTCAATTTCAGATATTCTGTCTTGTATTTTTTGTTTACTATCCATAGTTATAGGATACTATATAGCTCTCTCTTTGCGAAGTTTTGTAATTTTTTTATAAAAATACCATCAAGAGGTTTTTGGATACCGTTGGGGATCGGTATTCCGTCAGTCTATGGACACTGAACTCCTCTTGATGGCATTTACAATAATAGCATATTTTAAAATAATTTAATTACCCTTCAAAAGATCTAGATGAAAAAACCATGCGCCGAGAAGTGCGAGCACTGTGCTACCAATACCCACCACAGCCACCATTATAAATTTTCCTGAGATTAATAAATCTCCAAAATATATATAGAGTGCCACTAGAAAAGCATGTACTGTTATATGAATGATTAGAAAAAACCAAAAATTAATCCGCGTTAATCCAGCAGCATAAGCGAAAAGATCCATAAAACCTGCAAAAAAGATTCTAGCTCTTACAAATTTTTTTCTATCACTTAGTTGTTCTACAACTTTTTCAACAATAGGCATTTGTCCACGACCTGTAAAGTAATGCAGTACTGATCGGCCAAATCTGCGACTTATCCAAAAAGCAATGGAAGAACCGATGGCGTCCCCTAATAATGTGAGTAGCAATCCTTTCCAAAAACCAAATAATGCTCCGGCTACTGGATAAATTATAGTTCCACCGAGGGGAGCAACTACAATAGTTGTAGCCTTTAAAAAAACTAGAATGAAGGGCGCATATACACCAGCACTCTCTACTTTTACACGCAATCCTTCTAAACCAATAGTCATTGTAATAAAATATGCAATACCTATAGTAAATAGGATAATAAGCATATTTTTTATTGTGTCTTTAAGTGACGGAGGCTTATTTATAATTATTTCATCTTTTTCATTATTCATATTGGAGCCGTTGTCCGGGATTGAACCGGAGACCTCGTCATTACCAATGACGTGCTC
>CAYHFF010000044.1:3203-4325 GCA_964355845.1 uncultured Candidatus Saccharibacteria bacterium | reverse complement strand
GTGTGAAAAATGCGGAGTTTACAGAGGAAGAAAGATAATAGACATGACAGCATTGATTGCAAAGAGGACTGAGAAAGAAAAGAAAAAAGCAGGGGCTACAGCAAAAAAATAAAAGATGAATTTTAAAGCAGATAAAATAAGTGGGATTCGAAGATTGAGGAAAAGTTAAATAGGGCTCTTTACAAAAACAAAGAATAAAATGGCAAATAGACACTTATCGAGATCAGTAGTACTACAATCACTCTTTGAGTGGGATTTCAGAGGTTGTCATAATGAAATATTAAAAGAAATAATCACTCGAGTATCAAAGGAATTCGCTTCTGGCATGGGTGATTTTTCTTTTATTGAAAATTTGGCAAATAATATTCTTTCAAAGAAAACGGATTTGGATAAAATAATTGAAAAGGCGGCGCCTGATTGGCCACTCGATAAAATCTCCATAATTGATAGAAATATACTAAGGATTGGTCTATGCGAATTGCTTTTTTCTGATAGAGATGAAGTTCCCGCTAAAGTTGCTATAAATGAAGCGATAGAGCTTGCAAAAAGTTTTGGTGGTGAAAATAGTGGTAAGTTTATAAACGGAGTTATAGGTTCAGTATATAAAGAATTAGGTGAACCCGGTAAGGATACAGCTCCAAAAAAGAAGAAAAAAATAGAAGATATTCCATATGAGGAAATGCCCATACAAAACTTGGGAGGTGCTGTGGTATACGCTTTAGATGGGGATAATATATATTTGGCATTTGTTCATGATATATTTGGTCACTGGACTCTTTCAAAAGGTAAAATTCCCGAAGGAGATATAAAAGAAGGAACCATTTCAAAAGTGAAAGAAGAAATGGGTCTTGATGTAAAAATCACTCATGATCTCGGAAATAACGAATACATCGCAAGTGATCCAGAAAAGGGAAAGCTACGCAAACAAGTTCACTACTTTTTGGCAAAATCAGATTTTACTGATATAAAGCTTGCAGAAAAACCCGGGCTCGATGATGCAAAATGGTTCAAACTCGCCGATATACTTGAGTTAAATTTTTATGATGATATAGTGCCTATTGTTACTAAAGCCATCACCTTGCTTAGTCAGGTAAATAAATAATAAATCAGTTTAAATTTTAT
>CAYHFF010000044.1:0-3103 GCA_964355845.1 uncultured Candidatus Saccharibacteria bacterium | reverse complement strand
ATGATCCCAGATTTTGAAAAACTCGCAAAGAAAATCAATATTGAATTCAATGATATCAATCTTTTAAAAAAAGCGTGTACTCATCGATCATATTTAAATGAAAATAAAGCTGAAGGTCTTGAGCATAATGAGAGATTAGAATTTCTCGGTGATGCGGTGCTGGAGCTTGTTGTTACAAGTTTTCTATATAGGAAATTTACAGATAAAAATGAAGGAGATCTCACTTCATATCGTTCTGC
The DNA here is from genome assembly GCA_964355845.1 of uncultured Candidatus Saccharibacteria bacterium. GTDB lineage: Bacteria > Patescibacteriota > Minisyncoccia > Phycocordibacterales > PALSA-1337 > CAIOGI01. Next base: position 2,864 of record CAYHFF010000044.1, on the reverse strand, counting down.
TCTAGTGAATACAAATAGTCTATCAAAGGTGGCATTACATATTGATATTGATGAATACTTGTTACTTTCAAAGGGTGAGTCAAAAGACACTGGTCGTGCACGATCTATTATCCATGCTGATACAATCGAGGCGATCATTGGCGCGGTGTATCTCGATAAAGGTTATGATGCATCTGCGAATTTTATTTCAGAGAGTCTTTTTGAAGTAATTGATATTGAAGAAATTATAAAAAATAAATCATGGCTTGATGCAAAAAGTCGTTTTCAAGAAAAGGCGCAAGAGATAACAGGTCAGACTCCATCATATAAAACATTGAAAGAAATTGGTCCAGATCATAGTAAGTCTTTTACTCTAGGTGTGTTTATAGGTGATATTCAGGTAGCGCTTGGTACTGGACTTTCAAAGCAGGAGGCAGAACAGAAGGCGGCGGAGAAAGCGCTTGAGGTGAAGGGGTGGTAGACAGCTTCTTGTATGTTAAAATATATTCATGTATCTCAAATCGCTAGAGATTTCTGGGTTTAAATCTTTTGCAAAAAAAGCAACGCTTAATTTTGCTTCACCGATTTCATCTATCGTTGGTCCAAATGGCTCTGGAAAATCCAATGTAGCTGAAGCTTTCCGTTTTGTTCTAGGGGAGCAGTCTATAAAATCCATGCGTGGTAAGCGCGGTGAGGATCTCATTTTCAATGGTGGCGGAGAAGGTGGAGCAAGAGTAAATCGCGCATCAGTAAAAGTTATTTTTGACAATTCAACAACAATGTCAAAGCGAATGTTGAATATTGATTTTGATGAGGTTACTCTCGAGCGAGTAGTGCATCGCGATAATACAAATGAGTATTTTATAAATGGTTCTCCATCGAGATTGAAAGACATAGTGGAGCTACTCGTAGGTGCGCATATTGGCGCATCAGGGCATCATATTATTTCCCAAGGTGAAGCTGACAGAATACTAAATGCGAATATTAAAGAAAGGAGAGAAATGATTGAGGACGCTCTTGGGCTTAAAATATATCAGTATAAAAAAACAGAAAGCAAGAGAAAGCTAGAAAAAACTCTAGAAAATATGAAATCAGTTGATTCCTTGCGTCGTGAAATCGCTCCGCATTTAAAATTTCTAAAGAAGCAGGTAGAAAAAGTTGAGAAAGTTCAGGAAATGCGGGAAGAGCTAAGGAAATTGTATAAAGAATATTTTAAAAGAGAAGAAACATATTTAAAAATAGAAAAGGATAGAATACATAGTATAAAAAAGCCTTTAACAGAAGAATTGAATCAGCTAGATACAGAAATTAAAGAGGCGAGAAGGATACTTGAACAGTCAAAAAATAGAGATGCGAAAAGTGATGAACTCATCTCAATTGAAAGCAATTTACACAAAATACGCGAAGGATTGGATACTATTGTGCGTGAATTGGGAAATATAGAAGGAGAAATATCGGCAAGTCAGAGGACAATAGATAAAGAAAAACAAAAGCAGACAAAAGATGAATTTAAAACAATTTATCTCAAAGATGTTGAAGAAGTTGTAAAGAAGGCGAATATTTTAGAGACAATAAGCGAGATCAAAGAGCTTCTTTTTGGCTTTATTTCATCTCATAGAAATAAGGTAAATTCTGTGCTCATAATTGAAACAGAAAAAGAAGTTTCAATTTTGCAAAATAAAAAATCGGAATGTGAAAAATCACTAAAAAAACTTAATGAAGAAGAAAATATAAAAACTCTGGAATACAATACTCTCCGCCAGAAAATAGAAATAGAAAAAGATTCAAATAGAGATGCTGAAAAAAATGTTTTTAGAATAATTGCTCGACAAAATGAAGTGCGAGGAGTGCTCAATGGTATCAAAACTAGCGAGGATAAATTGACTCTTGAGGAAGAATCTTTTAGAAGGGAACTCAATGAGGCGTATACACTAGTTGGTCGTGAGGCAGTAGACTACAAGGAAATGATAGTTATTGAGGAAGCTCGCGCATTACAGCATGATAGAGGTCGCGCAATAGATAAAATAAAAATCCGCATTGAGGATTCTGGAGCAGGAAATGGCGGAGATATAATGAAAGAATATAAAGAAGTAGAAGAACGGGATATCTTTCTTGCAAAAGAGCTCGCAGATCTGGAGAATTCAAAACAGAGTTTAGACACTCTTATACTAGACCTGGATGCTCGTATTGATGTGGAATTTAAAGAAGGAATATTAAAAATAAATGCGCAATTTCAAAACTACTTTTCATTGATGTTTGGTGGTGGAAATGCAGGACTTACTATTGTAAGAGAAAAGAAAAGGAAAAAAAGAAGTGATACAGATATGCCCTCTCTTATTTCAAATGAGGATATGGGAATAGAAGATATGGAGAATGATATAGAAGGTGAGGAGGGAATAGAAATAAATGTTAGTTTGCCAAGAAAAAAAGTAAAAGGACTGATGATGCTTTCTGGTGGTGAGAGAGCTCTCACTTCTATCGCTTTACTCTTTGCGATATCTCAAGTCAATCCTCCACCATTTATCATTCTAGATGAAACCGATGCGGCACTTGATGAAGCAAATTCTCGTAAATATGGCGATATGGTATCAAATCTTTCAAAGTATTCACAGCTTATACTCATTACTCATAACCGCGAGACTATGTCTAGAGCAGGGGTGATCTATGGAGTGACTATGGGAGGTGATGGGATTTCAAAACTACTCTCAATACAGTTTGAGCAGGCAGTGCAGGTAGCAAAGTAGGGCTATAGATATAGGTTCTATAGACTATCATATTATTAGTATTGACAATAGTACATATATAGTGTATACTATATAGTAGTAAAGTTCCCCTCCCGCTACCCCTCAAGTAGGACACTCGATAATTGATAATGATAACTCGAA
>CAYHFF010000043.1:0-4388 GCA_964355845.1 uncultured Candidatus Saccharibacteria bacterium | reverse complement strand
CAATTTAAAAAAAGAGATGAAAATAGTACAAAAGATAATGAAGGTGAAAGAGAAATAAAAATAGATGACACTATAGATCTTATCGCTACTATGGAAAAGTCTATGTTTGGGGGCAGAGTGGAGCTAAGGCTAAGGATTGTGGATATAATATAGGTTGCATTGACAAGGTATGCTACAAGGTATAATATTGCTGTATTACAAAGTATTACAGTATAAAAACATGAGATCAATACTCAATATATCACTTCCAAAAGAATTAGCTGTAGAAGTTAAGAGAGAAGTTAAAGATGGGAAGTTTGCTTCAACAAGCGAATTTTTCAGGCATTTATTGCGTCTATGGAATACCGAGAAACTTTATAGAGATGTAAAGAAGGCCCAAAGAGATTGGGAGAAAGGAAAAAATTGGAAAAAACTTAACTCCATAAAGGATTTGATGTAGAATTGCTTAATGGAAATACTATACTATCCAAAATTTGAAAAACAATTTAGAAAAATTAATAATAAAATTCAAATGGTATGTATTGAAAAAATATCTATTTTTATGTTAGATCCGTATGATTCTAGATTGAAAACACATAAATTACACGGAAGACTTCAAGGTTTATATGCTTTTTCTGTAAACAATTCCTATAGAATTATATTTGATTTTCATTCTAAAAATGTCATTAGATTTTACGAAATAGGTAATCACGATATTTATGAATAATATAACAATATTCACCGATGGTTCATCACGCGGAAATCCCGGTTCTGGAGGATGGGGGGCTGTTATTGTGGACAAAATAGAGAATAAAATAGTGGAATTTGGTGGACGAGAAGACAATACTACAAATAATAGAATGGAGCTCACGGCTTCGATAGAAGGGCTTTTATATATCAGCTCTTATATAAAAGCAAATTCAGATCATAACATGATCATAAACACCGACTCTTCATATGTTATAAACGGAATTACAAAATGGATAAATGGATGGAAGAGAAATGGTTGGATTACAAAGACAGAAGAAGAAGTAATGAATAAAGATTTGTGGCAAAAGCTGTTACGAGCTACGGAAGGTAAAGATATTCAATGGAATTATGTTGGAGGGCATGCTGGTATTGTCGGTAATGAAAGATGTGATGAAATAGCAACGCAGTATGCCGATAAAGTTTCTGAAAAAGAAATAAATCTATATAAAGGAAGTTTTGAGAATTATTCAATAAAAAATATACTAGATTTGACACAGGTGGTGGAAAAAGTTTCAAAGAAAAGTCATTCAAAAGCTCAAGCATATTCATATATAAGTAAAGTAGATGGAAAAATAGAAATTCACAAGACATGGGCAGAATGTGAAGCGAGAGTCAAGGGTAAAAGCAATACAAGATATAGAAAAGCGATTTCAAAAGAAAATGAATCTCAAATAATTGAGGGATTTGAAAAATTTTGATCAAAATAAGAGCTCTAAAAAATCACATAATCAAATATTAAAATAAAGTCAAATGAAATTTTGATAAAATTTTTATTTATATTTTATTAAATTTTTATAATGATTTCATTTCATTTTGTTAAAGTTGTGAAGTGAAATATAAAAAATTCAATATATTAATAACAATATTTATTATTGTAACAATCGTAATCAGATTTTATCTTGTAAATCATAATGATAGAGATATGCTTGTTGCCAAATACTCAGGACAGAATGTTGAGATAATCGGGACTATTATTCATGAACCTATTGTAAAAGATTTCAATAAAACTTTTATTATGAGTACCCAGATCATTGACGGTGAGTATGTGAAAACAAATATAAAAGTTCAAACAGATAGATATATTGATTATGAATATGGTCAAAAAATAAAGCTGATAGGCAAGGTATCTGTACCAATCGATTTTAAAAGTAGCGGAGGTAGAGTTTTTTTCTATACTAATTTTCTATTGAAGGATGGTATTTATTTTGAAATGAAAAAGCCTAAAATAGAAATTATAGATACAGAGATAAATAGTCAGATTATCTCTAGTTTATTTAAAATTAAACAGAATTTTTTATCAAATATTAAAAATGTATTAGGAGAACCGCATGCAGCGCTTGCTGGCGGACTGGTAGTGGGAGAAAAAAGCGCTTTAGGTAGTGATTTAATAGATGATTTTAGAAAAACAGGATTAATACATATAGTTGTTTTATCTGGATATAATATAACAATAATCGCTGATTCTATAAGAAGAATGCTTATTGTGTTTCCTAGAAATATAGGTATTTGTATCGGTGGTTGCGGGATAATAGCTTTTGGAATTCTTGTAGGTGGTGGTGCGACGGTTGTCCGTTCATGTATTATGGCAATTATTGCAAGTAGTGCTTCGCTTTTTAGAAAGGATTATAATGTTGGCAGGGCATTATTTATTGCTGGAGCACTTATGCTTATAGAGAATCCACTGATTCTTTTTTATGATCCATCATTTCAACTATCTTTTCTTGCAACACTTGGTTTAATCTTTCTATCTCCTCCGATTGAGACAAAACTAAGATTTATTACAGAAAAATGGGGGATAAGACGATTGATTTCTTCTACTCTAGCGACACAGATTTTTGTATCCCCATACCTTTTGTATTTGATGGGACAATTATCTGTTATTGGAATTATTTCAAATATTTTAGTATTGCCAATTATCCCTATAACCATGCTCTCTGTTTTTCTCACAGGGTTTTTTGGATTTTTTTCACATTTTATTTCAGAAATTACTGGATATATTTCACATATTCTTTTATCCTACGAGCTTTTTATAGTCAGGTTTTTTGCCCGTATTCCTTTTGCATACATAGAAATACCAAAGTTTTCTTTTTGGATAGTTACCGGTTTTTACTTAAGCTATTTTGTCGCCTTCATGAAACTACCTTCAACTTTTTCCCAATTCAAATTTACAAAGAAATCACCAACATAACTCTTTTTTCCAGATGGTTGATAGTCAGCGACAAAGGAATGTTCCCACATATCAAGACCTAGTATAAGAGAGCAATCCTGAAGTTGACCGAGATGCTGTTCATCAACCCAAGCATTGAGCAGTCTCCCTTCAATTCTGTCATAGTAAAGCATTGCCCAGCCGACTCCGCGTGTGAGTGCAAGAGCTTGAAAACCGGCAAGCCATAGCTCAAAAGAATCAAAATCCTTCTCTATCTGTTTCTTTAGATTACTATCACTGACGAGAGCTTTTGCTCCATCCTCAAGACTTGTAAAATATACTTCATGATTTCTGATGCCATTGTATTCAAATCCAAAACGGCGCATCACTTCACCTAGGGCATAGGCATTCTTTTCCGAGTCCTGTTTCATTTCATCTATTTTCTCAAGAATAGTATTTGCATTCTTTACATATCCGCTATAAAGCTTCAGATGTTCTTCAATTGTTTTCAATGAAATGCCTTTTAGCGCAGGAATATTGAATTTTCTCTCTTCAAATTTTTTAATCATATTTATTTAGTATTTAATTATATATCAATATACTATCATGAATTATAATAATGTTAATAAAAAGAATATATACAAACATAAGATTCGTACATATTTTATAGTATTTTCAATACTTATATTAGCGATGACTTTTCTTGGTATTTATATTTATAAATGGGAATTTAGAGAACCATTGCTCGAAATGCATTTTTTTAGTTTGAATAGAGGTAGAGCAATATTTATCAGAACTCCAGAAAATAAGACTATTTTGATAGGTGGCGGGCAAAATTCTGAATTGATACGGGAAATTACAAAAGTCACTCCTTTTTATTCTAGAAAAATTGATTATATGATCATACCAAGTGCTACTCCAGCTCAAATAGGCGGATTTATAGAAATTATTGATAGATATTCTGTGGGTGAAATAATTATGCCAAAAACAATGGCAACAAGCACAGTTCTTACGCAATTATTAAAAAAAATTCATAAAAATAAAATACATATTGAAGAAGTGGAGGAAGGAGATGAAGTAGCAATTGAAAAAGACAACAGCATAGATATGAAAAATAAAATTACAAGCGATGAAAGCATAACTTTTAAAGTGTTATTTCCAAATAAAGATTTCAAATACAATAAAACAAGTTTACCCGAGCTTGGTTTATTGACTTCATATAAAAATACAAATGCATATTTATTAGGTAATTTATCAAAGACGATTCAGAAATATATATTAAAAAATTTGGCTAAAGATATGGAAGTTATAGGTATGCAAAATAGTAAAAGTGAAGATATTGTTGAATACTATCATAGTATGTCAAAAACAAAATTATCCGATGAATTATTTGAATTTATAAATCCTAAATATATTTTTTCAACAAAAGAAAAGACAATGTATCTAATATCGGATGGGGATAGGTGGTATAAAAAATTATAAAGAAAATGAGATGTGCGTGACATCCCATTTT
>CAYHFF010000042.1:0-4458 GCA_964355845.1 uncultured Candidatus Saccharibacteria bacterium | reverse complement strand
GGAGACCTCGATATTACCAATATCGTGCTCTACCAACTGAGCTACAACGGCTTACAAACTTTCAGGTTTAACTACCAAGACAGCTACAACGGCTTACAAACTTTCAGGTTTAACTACCAAGACAGCTACAAGGCATAGAGTAAAGAATAGTCTATTTAGTAAATATTTTCAATCAATTGAAATATAAAAAAACAAGTGAGTGTGGAATAATCCAACATCTCACTTGTGTGTAAGTCCCACCACCACCCTCCATCATGAATTTGGAAAAGATTTGAAAAATAGGCCTGGTGCATCCGCAACTAGCACCATACCCAACCAATCCCAACCGATGGTTAAATTTTTTCCACCATCAGTAACAAATGGTAGTCCGAAGATGTCCCCAAGACTATGCTCTAAGACAGATGCCCAGAGATATGTTTTTTGACCAGGAAAACATTTCCTGAAAACTTTTGGGTCCATTTTCTGAATCGCAAGACCGTCTTGTAAATTCAGAGCTGAACCTAACATGTTTTTGTCTTTGATGTAGGCATGTATTTCGTGACCAGAGACAGAATTCTCCAGGTCTTTCTGTCCTTCATGCCTCCATGTCGTCACTGAATTCTTCAAATCGTATTGACTTGGCCCACAGTGTTCCAAATTCGGATAGATTAAGGACTTCATCCACTCTGGATATACTGGCTTTACCTGTCTGTCAACATTGACAGTGAAGTCCAACACTAACGGTTGTTGTACTGCGGGAAGTTTGATTTGTTCTTCCGGGAGGGTTTTGAACCCTCTTCCATTTCGTTGCCAAAGTCTCTTGCAGATATTGGCTACGAATGGTGTAAACCGGCTCTTTGATGAGCCGGCATGAACTGGCAATTGCGTTGTTGTTTTCATAAAAATAACTTACCCCCAACACTATACTATATAATATAATTGGTTGTCAAATTGTTGTACGCGTCCACCACATTTGTAAATGCGCGCCCGATGGGACTCGAACCCACGGTCTATCCCGTGACAGGGGATCATTTTAACCAGCTAAACTACGGGCGCAATTCCATGAATTTTTCAAAAACAAGCTTCTTTCTATTAAGAAATAGCTTATCAGACTTATTATACATAATTTTGTACGATTTCAAAGCGTCTAGCGTACTATATTGCAATCTTCCATAATTTCCTTTTTTCGATTTAAATAGAGATCCACCTATTAATCCTTGTTTTTTTAGCAAAAGAAATAAACTATGGAGAAAACCTACGGAAGCGCTGGTAAAAGCAACGAGTATTGTTTTAGTTTTTCTTTTTCTCGTCGTATTCGTCAAACCACTCCACACATTTCCATCGCCATCAAAATATCCTCTAACGAAATCTTTTGCGTATTTTTTTGGTATCTTTGGTAATTCCATACGCCGAGCTTTATTTGGAGTCAGTCCCAATAAAATTAAATCATTAAATAGTTCCTTACTACCGATCTGTACTACATACACAACACCAGTTTCTGATCTACGTTCTGAGATTTTATGATTTGAACCTATAAATCCCCTCATAGCATGGAGTAAATCATAATCTGCGGTATATAAAGAAGTAAAATGTGTATTTCTTTTTGTTTTTATTATATTTCCATCAGCAAATAAAAATCCTAAGATATACGACATCTCTGGCGACCATTTTTTAAAAAACTCCTTGTTAAACTTTCTACGAATAGACATGACAGTATTATACACTATACATAATGACTATATAAATAAAGGCATATCTATTTTAATTAAAACTCGAACCAGGGACCTTCGCTTTATGAGTGCGATGCTCTAGCCTCCTGAGCTACATCGGCATATTCAAATATAATAAATATATGAGTTTAGAATATAACAAAAAAACACAGAAACCGCCAGTTTACTAAAAATCAAATCCTTGTTGCGGGGGCTGGAATTGCACCAACAATGATCAGGTTATGGGCCTGACGGGTTACTGTTACCCTACCCCGCTATAAATATACATTACCATAATCAAGAGAAAAATCAAGGCTATGGTACAGATTAAATATTGTAGAATTCTTCAAATACCTTACGATATAAACTTATAACTCTTCTAGCCTCAGATTGACTGAGCTTGTATTCAGAACCTGCATGCGCGATTTCATTTCTTATTTTATGAGCCTCCCATGCTTCATCTAAAGTCTGAAAATCACCTTTTTCAACTCTCTTTAGCTGTTCACCTATACTCATTCCACGATAGCCAAGTTTTACAAGCAAATCTCCTAGGATAATATCAGCTTCAATTATTGATTGACGCCAATCATTTTCATTTGGAGATTCGACATGGTTTATCGCTTTATTCCATCTATCTGCCATTTCTTTATTACCTTTTACTTCATGTATAGAAACTACTTCAGTATTTTCTTTAGGTTTAGAATATATTGCTTCTTCTTTTTTTCTAATTGATTTTAATTTTTCAACTGAATATATAATCCCAATCAGAAAAATAAGTGATATTGGTATAGATAATCCTATAATAAATCCTATTGTGAGCTTTATCCATGAAAGGACAGTGGGATAATTAGAAAATAAAAAATCTATTATTTGTTTAAAATATATTTCAATTTCAAAATCTGGTAAATTTGTCATTTGATTTATTTTATATTTTTATATATTACAAAATCTTATTTCTCATCTAGGAACTCTTTACTTGAATCAAAAAGTATTTGCTCACCAGCATATGTAGCTGTCATTTGTATTCCTATTGGTAATTTACATCCGTCTACTACAGCAAAACCTGATGGAATAGATATAGCAGGCATTCCTGTAAGATTTGCGGTTACTGTAAATATATCCTCAAGATACATTGCTACTGGATCGGAATTTTTTTCACCTATTTTAAATGCGGGTGTCGGAGTAGTAGGTGTTAGTATTATATCAACATTTTGAAAAGCTTTCAGGAAATCATCACTGATTACTTTTCTCAATACATTTGCCCTATTGTAGTAAGCATCATAATATCCAGAAGAAAGTACATAAGTACCAAGAAGTATTCTCCTTCTCACCTCTTTACCGAACCCAGCCCCTCTTGTTTCAAAATAATCATCTATTCCATTTATCCCCTCTTTATGAAAACCAAAACGCATTCCATCAAAACGAGAGAGGTTTGAACTTGCTTCGGCAAAGTTGATTATATAGTACACTGCTAGTGAATACTCTATATTTGGTAAAATTATATCCTTTATTTCATATCCTAAATTTTTAAACTTTTCTATTGCATCATTAAAGTTTTTCATTATGTCCTTATCTATTCCATCTCCTTTTAGAAAAACTCGAGGAATTCCTATTACCAGTTTTTTATTATTTTTAGATTTTACTAAATTATCTTTAGTCGTATCAACTTCATATGTAGAATTATTTATTGTTGTGCTGTCTTTTTCATCCTGTCCTTTTATACTATTATAAATAATTTCTACGTCATTTACTGTTTTACCAAATGGACCAATTTGATCAAAAGATGAAACAAGAGACATCACTCCATATCTTGACACTCTTCCATAAGTTGGCTTCAACCCGATGAGTCCGCAGAAGCTCGCAGGCTGACGTATTGAACCACCAGTATCTGATCCTAAAGCAACTAAAGCCATATTACTTGCAACAGCTGTTGCTGATCCTCCGGATGATCCTCCTGCTACACGACTCGTATCGAAGGGATTTTTTGTCACTCCATATGCGGAGTTTTCTGTAGAACCTCCCATTGCGAATTCATCCATATTTGTACGACCGATAAATACAGCATTTTCTTTTTTTAACTTTTCTATAATAGTCGCATTGTAGGTAGCATGATAATTTTCAAGTATTTTTGAAGCAGAACTTGCAATGTTTCCTTTTATTAAAATATTATCTTTTATAGCAAATGGAATTCCGGTCAAAAGTGTTGTTGTACCATCTTTAAATCTTTTATCGGCATCTTCTGCTTGCTGTAAAACATCTTTAAAAACTTCAAGATATGCATTTAATTCTTTATTTTTCTTAGAAATTTCATCAAGATATGTTTTTGCTAGATCCACAGCAGAATACTTTCCACTTTTCATATCCTCATGAGCTTTTTTTATTGTAAGTATCGATATATCAATCATTTTATTTAAAATAATTTATTCAAATTAGAAATCAATCCTGCGCGATTATTTTCTTAACCGCAACAAATTCCCCTTCTCTATCGGGTGCTTCTTTCAATATTCTTTCTCTGTCTTCAGGCGAAATTGATTTTACTATATCATCACGGAAAACATTATAGACCTTGCCCGCAGTAGGTTGATAGTCCATATTGACTGTCGCCTTTTTTATTTGATCAATATAGGAAAGAATTGAATCAATTTCTTTTGTTAAATCCTGCTTCTCTGATTCATCTAGTTTTATGCGAGAAAGACTTGCTAGATTTTCTATTTCTTTTACCGTTATCATGAGAGTGATTGTAGCATAATATAAGCTATCTTTTAAGTAT
>CAYHFF010000041.1:0-4527 GCA_964355845.1 uncultured Candidatus Saccharibacteria bacterium | reverse complement strand
ATGTAGGCATACAAATCAACAGCAACTTTCTCTGAGTTTAATAATCGGGAGGCCAATTCCCCTGCAAAATCATATTGCTGCGGTGTGAACGCAAATACCTCCTCCACGGCGATGTTCCTCTCAACAAGAAGGCGGGATAGCCTGGTATGCGTATCACCAATTATAATAAGAATATTCTGCTTTGGGTCAGGAAAATGAGAGAGATTGTCTGCAATAATGTTTTCTCTCTCCCGCGTCAAATCAATAAACTTTTTCCAATTATTTTTTTCATTAGAAATAATCTCATCAAAATTTCTTCCTTTAGGATCACTTTCTAAAACAGCGATTGAATTATATATTTCTTTTGACAAGGAGGAATCATAAGTAATATCAAAAGAGTCTATATTCTTGTTGGATTTATAAAATTGCTGGAAAAGATAGTCTTGGAACTGATAGGCGGTTTGCACTTTGTCGTTAGTAATATTTGATGCTTTCCAAAAATCTTGCGGGGTAGATTGGCCACGAGAAATAGCATTGAGCCATTCTTTCTTGCTCTCACCCCAAGATGGATCTTCGAAAAGTACTGTGTCAGCATTGTCTAGTTCTCTTTGAAGTACGGACAACGGAAGGTCATCCATGGAGACATGTCTCGCATATAAGATAACCAGATCTGCGCTAGACTTTCTACTCAAAATTACGCTTATAATCGTCCCGAGCACAAGTACACCTAAAACTGAAAATAGTAATGTCTTTTTCATGGAGTTAATTATACCAGAATAAGAAATAAATGGGTGCCTAGAGAGAATCGGACTCTCGACTCAGGTTCCACAAACCCGGGTTTTACCACTAAACTATAGGCACCATATTAACGTCTAGCTTGTATATCAGTAAAACGTTGTCTCTCAACATTATCATGATGTACTAGGAAATGGCAATTGTGGCAAAGCCATACCAAATTAGTCAGTTCGTTATTTAAACGGTTTTTATCGATATGATGAACCGCTAATATGCGCTTATCATTTGTCATACACAGGACGCATACTTTTACAATCTTATGACGATCTAAAACACTTCTATAAGCTGAACGCCCGTTTTTCCAATTTGCATGCTTTTGTCCTATAAATTCCTGATTCCTCCATTTAGCCTGACAAGATTTACTACAAAAGAATTTTCCACTCTTTGAACCTTTAAGCGCCTTTTGAATTTTGTAGGTCTCTATTCCGCATATATTACAAGTTACCATTCTCCCCTTTCTTCTGCCTTTATAACTACATCTAGCAGAACAATAATGATTCTTGTAGAAAAGAATCTGAGAAGGCTTTTTATTGAATAAATTTTTACATAACTTACAAGCAACTATGGACATTGGTGCAAAAATAGATTAACTCTGTCGCAGTTCAAAAAAAAGAAGATGACATGTTATAAGTATAGCAATAAATATCAACCTTAAACAACTAATATAATGTGCCCAGGAGAGGACTCGGTCACGGATAAGCTTCTTCGCCTACGCTCGAAGCTTTCCGCGACCCCGCCTCGCTACCTCGCCTACTGGCTCGGTATAGCTCCGGCTTTCTCGTCCCAACACTGAGGCAAGAGATATAAAATTAGATATGCATGGGCATATCTAATTTTATATTTGATACGTACCCCTTTTAGTAGACACTTTAGAAACCCACTCCCACCCCCTCAAGATTTAGCCAAAAGATGATTTCTGTATTCTACAGGTGTCATCTTGTTTCTCGTCCACTGTTTTCTTTCGTAGTTGTAGTATCTCATATATTCATCAATTTTCAAACGCAACTCTTCAAATGATCTGCATAATTTGTAATCAAGCTCATCCTTCATGTGACCAAAGAATGACTCAATTGGTGCATTGTCGATACAATTGCCTTTACCCGACATTGATTGGTTCATCTTCAGTTCCCTGACCATATCGATGTACGATGGATTGGTGTAATGGAATCCTTGATCTGAATGGATCATGATATTTTCATATGAGTCTAACTCCATTTTCTTGATTGTTTCTGTTACCAAAACCATATCAAGGTACAAGGAAACATTCCATGCCATCACTTCACCACTAGCAATATCTTTTATGACTGAAAGATATACGAATCCATTCTGAAATGGTATGTAGGTGATATCAGTACAAAAGACCTTGAAAGGAGTCAGTTGATGAAATTCTCTTTGAAGTTTGTTGGGGAATATTCTATGTTCCAATCTTTTCTTCATGATTGCTTTGTAGGGATTCCTCCTTCTCACTCTAGCGACGAGGTCATACTTCCTCATGATTCTCTGTATCTTCTTGTGATTCATGGCTTCTAGCCTCATTTTAATACTTCTCCAGCCATATCTACCCTTACCTTTGTCGAAAACTTCTTTGATCGCTAAGTAATCGAGGTAGTCCTTGTTAGGTTCATCTGCATGACGTAACCACTTGTAGTATCCACCCCTCGAAACATCTGCCAGTTCGCAGAGAATACGCACATCATCATCTAGTCCTTTGATGATTCTGTATCTTTCGTACGGCCTGAGTTTGACTCCGCTCTTTTGGCCCGGAGTTTGGCTAAAAAATCATTTTCAGCCTCAAGATATTTAACTTGAAGCTCTAGTCGTTTCAGTTTGTCCTTGTCGGTATCGATTGGACCTCGATCAAATTGGATCCCATCTACTTTTAGCAGACCTTCGACTCCACGTCTTTTTACAATCTTCTTCCAGTCTCTCATGGTCTCTCTGGGGTAATCGTATCTCCATCTACTTAAATCGAAGCCTGCACGTATCCAAATTTCCCGTGCATACACTCCTTCGGCATGTAATTCAAGGGCATGTTTCTTGAATTCATATGTGTAATTAAGTAATCTTTCTGTACAGTTGAAAATATTTGGATTTTGCTTTAATGTAGCGATATCCTGACTTGAATATTTGACTCTCATATTTTTCTTTTGTTAATGATTAATTCTAACAAAAGAAGACAGTCGACACAGGACTTGTGTCCACTTTATGGGGTACAGATCAATTGTGCCCAGGAGAGGACTCGAACCTCCACACCTTACGGCGTACCCACCTCAAGGGTATGCGGCTACCAATTACGCCACCTGGGCATAAATCAAATCTTATATTTTTCTACTCCTTCACTATAGCCAAAATTCTTTTTATTTTCAACTTGTAAAATACAATCTACTAAACAGTAACCTCTTCTTTTTTCTCCTCTACTTTTATACCATGTCTTGTATCAGTATTTTGATCCTTTTCTATAGTGAGCATTCTACGCATCTGTTTTTTGATTTCTTTTGTCGCCTTTTCTCTAATAAAATATAGTTTTGCACGACGCACCTTTGATCTTCTAAGTGATTCTACTTTATCTATCATTGGCGAATATAGTGGAAAAATTTTCTCTACTCCTACACCATCTATAACTTTTCTAACTGTAAATGTAGCGCCTGCTTCAGTTCCATGTTTGTGAGCTAGTATAATACCCTCAAATGCCTGCAATCTGGTTTTACCCTTATCTTGTATTTTCTGCCATACCCTTACAGTATCTCCCGGTTTTATATTGAGATTTTTCCTTTCTTCTATTTTTACTCCTGAAATAATATTAGTATTTGTTGCCATATTTGTTGTGTAATGTAAGAACAAATCTAACACAGGCCAAGCTTTTTCGCAACTTCTAGACTACCGAGCTCTTCTAAAGCATTAATGAAATCATTTGGAATTGATGCTTTTACTTGTATTTTTTTATTGGAGCAATTTGTAAATTCTATAGAATATGCATGCAATGCATTTCTTGTAAATCCCAAACTCTTTGTCTTGTCATCTATTCTCTCTGGCGCATATAGTGAATCATGCAATATAGGATAATTGATAGCCTTAAAATGTACTCTTATCTGATGTGTCCTACCGGTTTTTGGTTCAATTTCCACAAATGAATAACCAGTTCTACTAAAAATAAGTGTATACCATGTCTCTGCTTCTCTCATTTCCCCTCTTGCTCCGCGAGTTGCTGACCATCTACGGAAATCCTTTGGACTTCTGCCTATTGGTCTATTTATAATTCCAAATTTATCTTTCAATTCACCGTAAACAAAAGCTAAATATTTTTTTGTAAGTGTTCTATCTTGAAATTGAGTTTTTAGATGTTCATGTCCTTTTTTTGTTTTTGAAATTAAAATAACTCCAGAGGTATCTCTGTCGAGACGATGAACTATTCCGGGGCGTTGTATTTGACCATAATCTTTTGTTTCAACAGGTTCCCCGACATTTTTTGTCTTTGGATAATTTTCTAAAATCCAATCAGTTAAAAATGGTCCTTTACTTTTTCCATCAGGATGCACAACAAGACCACTAGGTTTATTTACTGCTACTATATCCTTGTCTTCATATAATATGTCTAATTTCATAGATTTTATCAGAAAACTGTATCTTGATAATTAATACAATATACGATAATCTAAGATAAGTCTATTTGTCATATAGAATAATTGCGCCCATAGCTCTATTGGTAGGCTTAGGCCAAGCTATGGTAAATATGCCAGAGTTTTGAAAATAGAA
>CAYHFF010000040.1:0-4652 GCA_964355845.1 uncultured Candidatus Saccharibacteria bacterium | reverse complement strand
AGGGTGGAAGAAGAAGAGAAAATATATCCGGGCTATGTTCTGGTGGATATGATAGTAAATGATGATTCATGGTTTGTAGTTCGCAATACTCCTAGAGTAACTGGTTTTGTAGGTTCTGGAGTATTTCCAGTACCACTAGAAAAGAAAGAAGCTGAAGCACTATTTGCAAGAATGAATAAGGATGAAGTAAAACATACAATAGATCTAGTAAAAGATGAAACAGTAAAAATAACAGATGGACCGTTTAAAGATCTTGAAGGCAAGGTAAGTGAAGTAGATGATAGTCGTGGCAAGATAAAGGTACTTGTTTCAATGTTTGGTCGTGAGACTCCAGTGGAGCTTGATTTCTTGCAAGTTAGCAAGATTTAATATAGTATCTTTATTACCTCGTGCTTCTAGGGGTATTATAATAAATACAAAAAAAATGGCCAAAAAAATAATAAAAAAAGTTAAAATTATAGCTCCAGCAGGAAAAGCCACTCCAGCTCCTCCACTTGGACCGACACTTGGTCAGGCGGGTGTTAATATAGGAGATTTTACAAAGAAATTTAATGATGCTACAAAGGGCATGATGGGCGATATAATCCCTGTTGTTATAACTGTATATGATGATAGATCATATGATTTTGTACTGAAAACTCCACCAGCAAGCTCACTTATTTTAAAAGCTATAGGAGTAGAAAAGGGTTCAGGTAATCAAGTTATAAAAAAGGCGGGCACAATAACAAAGGCGCAAGTAAGGGTAATTGCTGAAAGAAAAATGCCAGATTTAAATGCTGGTACTATAGAAGCGGCGATAAAAATTATTGAAGGTTCATGCAGATCACTTGGGGTTGATATTAAGTAAAAAATTGTTTTCCCACTCTATTTGTGTTAAAGTATTTTTAGAAAGGAGACTGCAAATTGAAAAGAAATAATTTTTTCGCTGGTTTGAATGAGAGAAATGTACTTTCACAGATTGGTAAGTTCGGAGAAGATCTGACTGCAACTCTCCTATCTGGGGAGGTTATATCACATACAACGGAGCATCCATTTGTAGATGTTGTTAACATCTCTATGCAAGTGGGAGTTCAAGTGAAAATGTGCAATGGTCGCCATGCACAGAGACCTATGCCACAGCAAATAAATAGGCTTTATGATGAGTTAAGTAACCCTTTTCTCTATCGTAGAGGATTGTTTGTATTGATTTTCTACGGAGGAGTCTATCAAGACAAAGGTAGGCTTGGAAAGTCAATGATATGGAGTAGGAAGTTTTCCATGCAAACACGCAGGAGAATCATCGCTCATGAACTACAATACATTTATATTGTAGATGTTAATTTCATGAAATTTCTGCTTGATCATCACAGCGAGCTTTTAAAAAGAGGAGCTATCGTATCCTCTGAGGGAAAGTCTGGCAGAGAAATAGTTCTCTATTTGAATAGAACTTTTCTTTCAGGTTTTCTAAAACCTGGCAAATACCATTCTGGATTATTGAAATCAGAATTTAATGGACATAAATGGTGTGTACGATCTCACCGTATAAATCTTGATTTTGTGACTGACTCTAGTGAGGATAATTTTACAAAATTAATTCCAATACATTTTATAGGTTCAAAGAAAGTTTCAATCACTGTAAAGAGTTTGTTTAAAGATACAAATAGGTTATTTGATCTCGATACAAACTCTACAGAGTATAATAAGCGTTTTCAATGATCATCTTCAAAAGAAGGTGGTCATATTTTTATATCACGATCAAGGTAAAGCTTTGGGAGCATGGTATTTGGACTCCATTCTTTTTTCATTTTTTTCATATCTTGATGAGTTTGATATTTGCCGGTGTCTGTATAGTCTTTTTTGAGTATTGGTCCTGTTTCAAAGAATATAAGTTGAGCAACCCTTCTGCCAACTACTAGTGGAATAGCATAATGTCTGGAGTTATTTGTTATTTCCATTGTCCATCTATTTACATATCCTACATCTCCCCATCCCGCGCATTTGCACACTTCTATGAAGTTTCTACCAAGAGATGATCTAGCTTTCATCATGGTGGTGATATGATTTTTACCACCAATAAACTCATTTGTATGAGCAAGTATTGTTTCTCCAGGTTCTATCAGTATTATTTTATCTGCAGGAGAAATACCAACCCATTCAAAGCTTTGAAAATCTTTAAAGACCTTTTCAGCCTTTTCAGCTTTTATAGCTTTTGTGCCCCATACATAGTCTGTGTGTTTTTTATTGTAAATATTATAATGATTTAAAAAATAATTTGGCTTTTGTTCACGAAAATAATATTCTCCGAGAGTCACATCATAGCTTGATGTTGCTAAGTTCTCCTTTTTAAAAGGTTCAATTATAATATCTCCATTTTTTATTTCCTCTATGATTTTCTTATCAGATAGTGCCATGTTTTAGAAAATAATTAATAATATAAAGCATATTATCATAAAAAAGACCCCGCAATGCACTTGCGGGGTTGTGGGGAATGTTCTGTAGTCTGCTGACTTATACCACCTTTTTTGCTTTTATCGGAGGGTGATAGTTGTAGTTCTCAAGTTTTACGAGTTTTAAAACATCTTCTGATACCAAAAACTTTGATACATCTACATCA
This sequence comes from uncultured Candidatus Saccharibacteria bacterium, assembly GCA_964355845.1. GTDB lineage: Bacteria > Patescibacteriota > Minisyncoccia > Phycocordibacterales > PALSA-1337 > CAIOGI01. The sequence goes on along the minus strand of CAYHFF010000040.1, from coordinate 2,059 downwards.
TGTAAAGATCTGATATTAGGATTTATCCAAAGCTTTGGTAATAGCATCGGTGTTCGGGATAACTGTTCCCTGACTGCGTCAAAATGTTCATGGTAAATGTGCGCATCACCGAGTGTTAAGATCAATTCATCCGGTTCTAAGTCTGTTATTTGAGCAATAAGATGCAACAGAAGAGCGTAGGATGCAATGTTGAAGGGAACTCCGAGGAACATGTCACAGCTTCTCTGAAACATATGAAGCGAGAGTTTGCCATCAGTGACAAAGAATTGAAAAATCATATGGCATGGTGGCAGAGCCATCTCATCTATCTCACCCGGATTCCATGCACTCACTATGAGTCTGCGATCGTTCGGATCTTTTTTGATTTTTTCAATGACCGATGCAAGCTGATCCACAGTTTTACCATCGGGTCTTTTCCAAAATCTCCATTGCACTCCGTAGATTCGTCCGAGATCTCCTTCAAATTGTGCCTTTGGTTTCCAGTAATCTGAGTTTGCATTCGCGGTCCAGATTTGACAATCTAATCTCTGCAGAATCTTGTTGTCATTTGAGCCTGACATGAACCAGAAGAGTTCCACCGCGACGCTTCTGAACATCAACTTTTTTGTAGTCGTTGCTGGGAAGCCGTCTTTCATATTGAATCGAAGCGCTTGAGTAAAGACTCCTCTAGTTGTACCATTGCGACCGACACGATCAGAACCTGTCTCCATGATTTCTTCGAGCAGTGAATTGTAGTTTTGCATAATTCGTTTGTACATTTTTTTCTAGCTTATTTATATACCTTTTGATAGTATAAGTCTAGAGTAGGTCAATAGAACAAGAATACTAAAGATTATGAGTCAAAATCCATCATTCATAGCGGTTGAGGGGGGGGAAGGAGCAGGAAAGTCCACCCTTCTCAAAAATCTCAAAAGTCAATTTAATGACCGTATCGTTGTCACTCGCGAACCTGGTGGATCGCCATATGCTGAGGTGATACGCGAAATGGCACTCAAACATAAGCTTGCTTCAGGAGCATGTGCAGAAGCCATGTTATGTCTTATGTTTGCATCAAGATTTGAACACTTAAAAAAGACCGTGATTCCCGCTATGGAGGCAGGAAAACATGTGATCACGGATCGTTCTTCTGCATCTTCATACGCATATCAAGTACAGGGGCAAGATAATGCGCTGTTAGAAAAACTTTTCTGGAATCTTCACAGTAGTCTGCCTCATGTTCCAAGTAAGTATATCTATCTTGATGTAGAACCTGAAAGAGGTTTGCATAGGGTAAGAGAACGACATAAAAATGCTGGAGAATCAAATCACTTTGACGCAATGGATATTGATTTTCATATAAAACTACGTACTGGCTACAATAATTTTTTCAAAATAATTACGTCAGTTATCAGAATTGATGCGAATCTACACCTTGAAGAAGTGGAATCTGCTTTTAGAATTCTAATGGTTAATTTCGGCATCATAACATAGATGCAGGAGATAAATCGGCTTTATCAATTCAAAATCAGCGATCACACTACACATAATAGTGCGCTGATTTTTTATTTGATATATATTTTTAAAATGCTAGTATCTAATTATTGATTTCAATAAAGCAAAATAACTAATGAAAGACCCACAAATCAAAAAACTGATAGACTCCGAGAAAAAGCGCCAGAAAAGCGTGATTAATCTCATAGCATCTGAAAATTATGTTTCAAAGGATGTACTAGAGGCGTTAGGCTCAATACTCACAAATAAATATGCTGAAGGGTATTCTGCTCTACGCTACTATGGAGGAAATGAAAATGTTGATAAATTAGAAAACTTATGCAAACAACGCGCATTGAATCTTTTCAATCTTAAATCTGAAGAATGGAGTGTAAATGTTCAGCCTCTTTCCGGCTCTCCAGCAAATCTCGCAGTGTATCTCGCGCTTGTTCCACAAGGTGGAAAGATAATGGGTATGTCACTAGATCATGGAGGCCATCTCACTCATGGGCATAAGGTTTCAGCTTCAGGAAAGTTCTGGTTGCAAGTACCTTATGGAGTTGATAAAAATACCGAATTACTTAATTAC
>CAYHFF010000039.1:2726-4738 GCA_964355845.1 uncultured Candidatus Saccharibacteria bacterium | reverse complement strand
AGGAGGAAGTGCCGAGCGTGGAATGGGGTCTAAAATAGATCCTCCCATGTAGACTCCCGGACGGGTGCACCCCGGCTGTAAAGTCTCAAAGACTCTGCGACCGGTACTAGCACAACCTGTGCCGATGAAAACAACCACAACCATCAAAACCAACTTCAAAAAAATTTTCATAAGAACTATTTTCTATTTTCACCAGAACGCCATGTTCTGATTATTCACCCATATTATATCATAGTATACATCTATTTGTCAATAGATGCCCTATTTACTAACTAGGCTATAATAAAAGCAACAAAATCACATGATTCAATTTGACGAAGACAAACAAAAAAGAAAAATCGACGATCTGCTAAAACACGAAGAGGAGGAGTTAGTCCAATTCCTTTCCGCTAAATATAATATTGAATATGTTGATATTACAGCCAACCCTGTCAGCACTGATGCGCTTAGACTCATTGACGAAAAAACATCTAGAGAAAGAAAAGTTATTGCATTTTCACTTATTGATAAAAAATTAAAAGTCGCGCTTAGATTCCCTGATGATACTAATTCCCAGGAAATAATTGCTGAATTGAAAGCAAAAGGTTATGAAGTGACGGTATATATTTGTTCTACCGCAAGTCTGCTCAAAGCATGGAATTCATATAAAGATCTTTCTTTTGCATATGAAAATAAAGCGGGATCGCTAGAAATCGCAAGTGATGAAATTTCTGATATTATAGAAAAAGCAAATAATCTTCCAAGTATTATTTCCCTATTGGAAAATACATTATCTATGAAGAGAAGTTATCGTGTATCTAGAATTCTTGAAACTATAGTTGCAGGAGCACTAGCTACAAATGCCTCCGATGTACATATTGAACCTGAAGAATCATATATTAGACTTAGATATCGTCTGGATGGTGTGCTTGTAGATGTTATTAGATTTGACTTGGACACCTATTCTCTACTGCTTTCTAGAATAAAACTTCTATCTGGATTAAAATTAAATATAAAAAAAGACGGGCAGGATGGAAGATTTAGTGTACATGTTAAAGAGATGAATATTGAAATACGTACTTCAGTTTTACCGGGCGCCTACAATGAATCTATAGTTTTGAGAATTCTTAATCCAAAATCCATAGGCGTACCAATGGAGGAACTAGGTATTCCTAGCAAATTATTGAAATTAATTGAAAGAGAAATCGACAAACCAAATGGTATGGTTTTGACAACTGGACCAACAGGATCAGGTAAAACAACAACTCTATACGCTTTTCTAAAAAAAATTCACAATACAAAAATCAAAATAATTACAATTGAAGATCCGATAGAATACCATTTGACTGGAATTGTTCAGACACAAGTAAATGATAAGGGGTATTCATTTTTAGACGGACTTCGTTCGGCGCTTCGTCAGGACCCAGATATTATAATGGTTGGTGAAATACGCGATAGTGAAACGGCTGGTATTGCTATAAACTCATCCCTAACAGGTCATTTGGTATTCTCCACCCTTCACACAAATAGTTCAGCAGGAGCATTCCCTCGTCTAATCGATCTTGGTATAAATTCAAAAATAATGGGATCGGCTATAAACATTGTTCTTGCGCAAAGACTGGTTAGAAAACTCTGTAATTATTGTAAAAAACCAGTAGAGATTACAGGACATATCAAAGATGAAATCGATACTGTTATTCAGAGTATTTTTGATAAAAATGAAATACCCACAATGCCCGATAAAATTTTTATCCCAGGTGAATGTGAAAAATGTAATAAAACTGGATACAATGGGCGAATAGGTATATACGAAGGTATGAAATTAAGCCCAGAAGTATTGAATGTAATCGATTCAAATCCTAGTGAAAAAGAGATAGAAAAATCAGCTCTACCACAGGGACTGCTTACACTAAAACAGGATGGAATTATAAAAGTTTTAAAAGGAATCACATCTATTGACGAGCTGGAAAGAGTAATAGCTATTGAAGATTAGTGTTAGGAAGCATAAAAAATTCAGTGTCAATTGAAATTTA
>CAYHFF010000039.1:0-2626 GCA_964355845.1 uncultured Candidatus Saccharibacteria bacterium | reverse complement strand
AGATCGGGTGCAAAATTCTCTAAACAATACTTTCAATGCGATCACCAAAAGTTAAACGTAGCCTCAAGGATAATCCCAGTAAATACACACAAGGTGTATAACCAGAGCGTCCTCAAAACTACATCAGATAGTTCGAGTAAACGAGCTATATTGTTTAGAGAATTATGAATCCGACTTTTATACTTTTTTCATTGATTCAGCTAAAGCCTAGCATATATTAATCATAATGTCAAGTAATACTAAGGATAAAAATAAGGATGATGGAAAAAATGAAAAGCAGGATACTGGTTATCTTGATCAGACTTTGCGCCCATCTAGGTGGGCAGATTATATAGGTCAGCGATCAATAAAGGATAATTTGCATATACTTCTTACCGCTGCACAGGAAAGAAAGCATCCGCCAGAGCATATTCTCTTTTACGGACCACCGGGACTTGGTAAAACCACTCTCGCTCATCTCATAGCAAAGGAAACCGGAGTGCAGATGAAGGTAACATCAGGTCCTGCAATACTTAAAGTCGGCGATTTAGCTTCAATTCTTACAAATCTTTCCCATGGCGATATACTTTTTATTGATGAAATACATAGACTCAATAAAGCCATAGAGGAAGTACTCTACCCTGCAATGGAAAGCGGGGTTCTGGATATTATCATAGGTAAAGGTCCATCAGCGCGGACAATACAGCTCGAACTTCCCTCTTTTACCCTTATCGCAGCTACTACACGCGTCGCCATGATTTCCTCGCCACTTCGTTCACGATTTTCTGGTGGTGTTTTCAAACTTGAATTCTATACTGAGGATGAAATAGGAGAAATTATTAAAAGGTCAGCAAAAATTTTGAAAATTGATATTCACTCTGACGCAATAAAAGAGATTTCCTCTCGTAGTCGCTTCACTCCGCGTACCGCAAACTATTTCCTCAAGCGTTGTCGCGACTATGCACAAATAGAAAAAAGTCCGCTTTCGCATGCTATCGTGGAAAAGGCTTTGAAAATGCTTGGCATTGATAGTATCGGACTCAATGGTGCTGATAGAGATATTTTGAAAGTTATGATAGATAAATTTAGTGGCGGTCCGGTAGGGCTGAACACTATCGCCGCCGCCCTTTCGGAAGAACAGGCGACTATTGAAGAAGTCTATGAACCGTATCTTATTCAGCTAGGTTTACTCGAACGTACACCGCGAGGGAGAACAGTGACTGATAAGGCATATGGGCATTTGAATATAAAGGGTGGGGTGAGGAAACTATTATAAAACTTCACCTTTCAAAAACCACTCATGCGCGGGTACTACTTCTATGTCATAGCCATCACGATATATAGTCTCCCTTGTATCAATAGTGACAATTGTCACTTTCTTAATTCCCAATCTCTCTACAACCTTATCTAAGGATCTTAGTTCTCTTTTTCTTGTTTCTAAATCAATCATATTCCAAGCCACCTGAATAGCTTCCGTATCTTTATTATTTTCTCTGACTATAAAGTCTACTTCGTAATCTTGCTGTTTGTAGTAATAAATTTCTTTACTTTGTCTCTTTAATTCCAAGAAAACTGCATTTTCCAATAACCTGCCTTTGTCTTCAGAAAAGCTCATGGAGACAATATTGGCAAGACCTGTATCAACGGAATATATTTTTTTAAGGCTTCTCTGTCTGGATTTTAAAGAGGGGTTGTATGATTCTAGCTCATAACATAACATCGATTCCTTAAAATAATCAATATATTTTGCAACCTTAGAAAAAGAAATGGAATAAAGCTTTTTCAGAGAACTGGGAGATACTATCTTTGAACTATTTGTTATGAGAAATATTCCAATCTTTTCAAGCGTATTTTTATCTCTCACATCATATCTTCCGAGAATATCTCTTTGCAAAATATCACCATAGTATGATTTCAAAAGGTTGTATTCTTTCGTTAAGACTACTTGTGGAAATCCTCCATAGTAGAGATAACTCTGGAAAGCTTCTTTTATTTCATCATTATTTTTAAAAATATCTTCGTTTTTTTCTATTTTTATACCTGTGAAAGGTAAATATTCCTCGAAAGAGAGCGGGAACATGCTATGAGACATATGTCGTCCCGTGAGAGAAGATGCCAATTCCCCACTCAAGAGCTTGGAGGATGACCCTGTTATGAATATTTTATATTTTGAGCCATCTCTATATTTTCTTATTGATTTTTCCCATGAATGTATATTTTGTATTTCATCAAAAAGTAAGTGTGTTAATGAGGTACTGAAATATTTTAAATAGACCTCTATCAAATCTTCTATTATAGTCGGCGAAGTATCCTCTGTAAAATATGGGTCTTCAAAGTTTATATACAACCATGAGTCTTTAGTATTCAAGCTTTTGGCGAGTATACTCAAAACAGATGATTTTCCAGATCTTCTAACTCCCACTATATCTACTACTTCGTTGCTATGTATGTTTATTTTATTTGATAAATCGCGGGGAAAAAGAGTATCGTTCAAAACACTATCTTTCCAGAAATTTATTATATTCTTTAGTTTTTGAGCCTTTTCAGTATCCATAGTTTTTAATTGACTTATTTAAGTCAATTACATATTATCAAGGTATCTGTTTTAAGTCAAGTATACATGACTTAAATGATAAATCATAATTAT
>CAYHFF010000038.1:0-4826 GCA_964355845.1 uncultured Candidatus Saccharibacteria bacterium | reverse complement strand
CATAGACATTTTAAATTTATTTGCAAATGATTTATTGTCAATTTTGTATCTTATTGTATTTGAAAGTGCAGTTTTATATCCAGCTTCCTCTAAAATGCAATTGATCAATTCAACAGTTGTGCTCTTTCCTTTAGTTCCAGTAACTCCTATCATATATATTTTTCTTGAGGGAAAAGCGTATAAAAAGGCGGAAGTTAAAGAAATTATATAGTGATATGCAGGCTGAAAAAAACTATATAATTTTTTTGGTATAAATATGCGAATTGTTCCAAGTATTTTATCAAGCATTTTATTTTAAATTTTAATAATTATTTCCCTAAAATTTTCAGAGCTTCTCTAATCTTTTCATTTGTTGTTATGATAGTTTTAGGCAACTCTTTCAATGCTTCACGTGCTTCATTTTGATTGTACCCTAGTGATTTCAATGCTTCTAATGCATCACTATCATTTTTCATTGCGCTTTTTGATTCTTTTGTATATGACACTTTTTCAATTTTATCCTTCAATTCCATAACTATCTTTTCCGCCACCTTCTTGCCAATTCCTGAAACCTTGGTCAGATGTGAAGTGTCTGCTGTCTGTACCGCAGTTTCTATAGATTCAACTGATGCCGAATTCAACACTCCCAATGCGGTTTTTGGGCCAATACCTGATACTGTAAGAAGCAATTCAAAGAGATCTAAATCATGAATACTTATAAACCCATATAGATCAAGGGCATTTTCACGAACAGCTAAATATGTCCACAATATAATACTCTTGCCATTGCTCAGCCTACTAAGCGTATCAATTGTTGTAAAAACCTTGTATCCAATACCACCAACATCTATTACTATGTATTTTTGGTCTATATGAGCTATCTGGCCTGACAGTCTATGTATCATTGCTATATCATATATGAAACCTTGTCTTTTTTAAAGCTATATGTTAGTTTTTAGATATAAAAACATATGGCTATAACATCATCGGCAAAAAAAGCGATCAGGGCGGGAGAAAAAAAGAGGGTATTTAATTTGCGTACAAAGGCAGTTATTGATAATCTTTTCAATAAATTTCGTAAATCCGTAGGAGAGAAAAAAGTAAAAGAAGCGAAAGAACTGATACCATCACTTTATAAAGCATTGGATAAAGCGGCTAAAAGAAATTTCATAAAGAAAAATACAGCAGGGAGGTACAAATCTCGTATAATGTTGACTGTAAAAAAGTTGGGGTAAAGATAAATTTGGGTGCCCTCGGTAGGAATCGGTCACGAGTCCTCGCCTGCTGGCTCGGCTCGCGACCCCGACTCACTCGCTTACGCTCGCTCCGTCTTTCGATTCCTACCAGCATGCCAAAAAACTAGAGACCAAGTCTCCAGTTTTTCGTCATGTGCCCTCGGTAGGAATCGAACCTACATTACAACTTCCGCAAAGTTGAGTCCTATCCATTGAACGACGGGGGCGTATTGAAATTACACTAACACATTTTTCCTAGAATCCAAACCTCTCAAGAATTTTTTGTGATATAGGTTCAATATGTATGGTTTCTGCTATATAGTTTAGTAAAATATCTCTAACCTCTTCAGGATCAACTTCCTCAATCTGAATAGTTATATATGGCATAAAAGTTTTATTTGACTTAATGATTATTTTAGCTGGGCGTATATGAGCGTCAATCCAAAATGATTCAAGTGTAAGAAAAGGATATAGTATGGAGTCTATAACTATACCCCTATCATTTATTTCACATCGTATAATTTTTGGTTTTTTTGACGAGTGCACAACAAGAGAGAAAGACGCAACGAGAATAAAGATTCCAAAGATAAAATTATTAAAAATAAATGCAAGCGCCGCAGCTGTGATGGTTATGATACTTACAGCCCAGTACCAGTCATTGTTTTTTTCTACATGACTATGTTCTGGCGTTTCCCATGAGATGAGTGGTTTCATGGTGATATTATATCATTAAAAAAATACGACTCAAATTATTTGGATAATATTTTAAATATATTTCTTTTTGAGCGATGAATGCAACCAGCCCAACAACAAGGTCGGCGTTTTCCCTCTATAAGTCCAGTACGCGCTCTCTCGATCCTGTGACTCCTAGTTTCTGGTTTTTTAGCAGACTCAATCCAGCAAATCCATTCATTGCGCGCGAGTGGTGTAATATCTTCCCATGTTGCTCGTGTTGCTTTTGCAAGATTAATAACCTTTTGTAAATCCTCTGGCACTTTGTGTACCACACCGGTGGAAATTTCTTTTTTTGTTGTAGCTTTCATTTTCTATAAGTTTACACCACAAAGACTATTTCAAGTTTTTCTTTTCTATAAATTTAAACCGTGGAATATTTCTGCTACCAATTTTTACTTTTTCTAAAAACATTTTTAGTGGTCTTACCCATAAATCGTGTTCACCATATAATGCACGATAAACTACCAATTCCTCTAATGTTTCGCTATGTTTTGCAATTCCAATAACTTCATATTGTTTCCCTTTATAATGTTCGTATATGCCTATCTTTAATTTTTTGCTCATAAAATATATAGTGTTTATTGATAATATTTACTTTTTTGCGATAAAATTTAAGTAGTTTTTAGATCCGGGTTTAAATTCTTCAAAGTAAAGAACTTTAAAGTTATGTTCTTCTAACAACTTTTCTATTTCCTCTTTGGTATAAAAACTAAACCAACGTGGCATGCTCACGCCAGAACTTTCTCGGTATCCCTCTTCTTCTCCTTCAATGAGACCTAGTCCAATAATACCATCATCTTTTAATACTCTTTTTATCTCATTAAAAGCTTTCGATACGTCTGCTTTTGGAATGTGAAGAAGTGAAGTATACGCCCATGCACCATCAAATGTATTATCTTCAAATGGCATAGAGAGAAAATTTCCCACCACAGACTGCAGTCCTTTTTCTTCACAAAGTTTAACCATTACCTCAGAGGCATCGAGACATATCACTTTAAGTCCCTTTTCCTTGAGTAAAAGACCATCTCTCCCAGGACCACTTCCAACGTTCAAAATTTTACCTTGTACAAGTTCCGCGAATTTATCTAAGAATGTTCGAGGGAATCTTTGCCAAAAGTCGGTGGTCTCATCATCATACTCTCTCGCCATTTGGTTATAGGTTTGTATTGTTTTTTGATCCATAGTTCGAATCTTTTTAGATTTCTAATTATAGTATCACTATTTTGAAGAATTCAGCAGCCTTTCTATACTCACCATCAAATATCAGATTCTTCTTTTCCATAACAAATATTTTAATATAAAAAATCAAATACTCATAATGTTTATGATGTGTTTTTATCGCTCAACTGCCTCTAATGAGTCAGTTCCTCAATAAAAAACTATTGGCGGTGGCGATGTCCGGAAGTTTGAACCAAGGAGGCTTAGTTTCAGAAGTGTTGATAAAATTGTACGTGATTTGAGGCGAATATACAAAGAAAATCCTGATCTGTTCGATGTTCCTACTTTCGCCCAAAAACAATATTAGCAATCTGTTCTACTTCCTTATCAGAAAGCTTCGAACCGGCAAGACGAGTGGACGCGCCGGTGGAAGATATGAGGGTAGTTTGACGAAGCTCGGCCAGACGTTGTAGCGAGACACCACGATTCTTTTTTGTGCGGTTGGGTTTTGTCATAAAGATAATTTATATCTAAAAAAGCACGCTGAAATAGAAAACCAAAAAGATGCCTATATGAATTGGCGCTGTAACAAGACCCGGAACATACTTTTTAACACACCCAGACCATGTAAGATGCTGTATACCGTTTGCAAACATTAGGACAAGAAAGAATGCTTGAATAACGGAGTGGTATGGCAGGGTAGGTGTTAGCAAGACGAAGATAAAGAAAGCAGAGAAAACTATCTCAAAAGTTAGGAACATCCAGAAAGGCATTTGGAACAAATACCATTTTTTATGGAATCCTGTCGAAAGCTCCTCAACTGAATGGGCAAGTTGAGTAATGAGACTAATTAAGAAAAATTGTTCTAGTAAATCCATAGTTCGAATCCCTTTGGGGTTCACTCATTTTATCACTTTTTGGTTTTGAAATGTAGCGCAAAATAAGGGAATTTTCACTGCCACTTTCCAAAACTACTGGCTGGGACGATGCACGGAACTTTGAACCGAAAACATGGCTCAAATTCGAGAATCTTGATAAAAGTATACAAAAACTACGGGATATCTACAAAGTTCACCCAGAATGGTTTGACGTTCCAAAGCCGAAGTCAGATAAGGGACAAAATATGGTTGATTACTCGATTAATTAAATTGGGGTATCCTCCCAATCTCCATCGGAATTTTTTCGCCTGTTCATGACTTCTGGTGGAAAGCGAGTCCATTTACCTCTCTTTCCGCTCACCATTCTTTTGATAACCATCTGGTCTGATTCTCCCGCTCTACTAGGTTGCGTCGTACCCTCTGTTTTAGCTTTTTTCTCTAAGTCTCGGATTTTATCATAGAAATCTTTCCCAATCGGGCTATTGGGTTTTGGTTCAGGATTGCTTCTTTCTCTCCACTTTGGAGACATGTACTTATCCCAAAGCCGAGTAACTAAAAAAGAAGTATCGTGAGGTGGAGAATGGGCAAAAACATATACTCCTCGAACTTTAGTCTCTTCTGGAAGGGTATCGTAGTGTACATCAAGTTTTTTTAAATCCTCCTTTAGTTCTTCTCCAGAGATAAAACTTTGATTTGGCTTTAAAAACAAAGGTGCAAGTGCTTTGTGTAGTTTGTCGTTTGAAGTAAAGATTTTGCAAAAAGGTAGGTAATATAAATAAGCTACATCAATTTTATGGCTTGGCCTGCCTCTGCCGATCAAGTCAGCTCCAATTCCAAACAT
>CAYHFF010000037.1:0-4957 GCA_964355845.1 uncultured Candidatus Saccharibacteria bacterium | reverse complement strand
CCCTTTTTGGTCTTATGTCTGATACATCTAGCATACCAACTCTAAAGCTTGTAGAAGTTCAACATGTAGATATAAAGGAAAAACTAGGGGGGGAAAAAGAACTTCTAGGGCTTTACATTTCCGGACATCCGCTCGACCGCTATAGAGAAATTATTTCAAAAAAAGATATGGATATAAAAAAAGCAAAAGAAACACTCAAGGATGGTACAGAAGTAACACTTGCCTGTATAGTAGAAGAAGTGCGGGCACTAAATACAAAAAATGGTGACGCTATGGCATTTATGAAAATTGCTGATTTCTCCGGAGAAATGGAAACTGTAATTTTTCCTAGAATACTCCTACAATTCAAACATGCTTTCACACCAGATAAATGTCTCGCGCTGAAGGGAAAAATGTCCGAGCGAAATGGTCAAAAGAGTATGATTGTTGAGAATGTAAAGGTGTTGAGCTAATTATAGATAAATCAATAACTTGCAATCACAAGTATAATAAAGTATGATAATATCATATTAACTTATAATACATTATTATGACTACAATATCAGTACCAATCCCTGCTCATATGGCGGAGTTTATAGATAATCAAATAAAAATTGGAGATGCGTCGAACAAAGCCGATGTTGTTCGTCGTGCGCTTATTTCTTATGCAGAAAAGAAGGCGATTGATGATGTACTTGAAGCGATGAAAGAACCGAGTTTACGCGGCGATCTGAGAGAGTTGGCTAAGAAATTCAAAAACTAATGATTGAGATCCTTTATAAACCAAAATTTATAAAGCAGTTTGAGGCGCTCGAGACTTTGTTACAAAAAGAAATACTGGAGAAAATAGAATTATTTAAAAATACAAATAATCATAAACAGCTTGGAGTACACAAATTACACGGTCATCTTAAAGATTGCTATAGTTTCTCAATCAATTATAAATTTCGTATTATCTTTCAATATGAATCAAAAAAAGAAGTAGTACTCCTTACTATAGGAGACCACGATATATACAATCAATAAATCAGACAGAGCTATCCCGCTACCCCCACTTAGTTTTTATATAATCAGATGCTTCGCTCATGGTGAAGGGCTGTGTGGTATTCCCTACTCTTACATAAAAATCCTCCTTTTTATCACCATTTGTTAGATAGGCTGGCTTATGAGCTTCATTTACTGTTATCATACAAATATCTAGCATTTTTTCACCATTACTTTCTTTATTTATACTCTTTGCATTTTCATTATCTTCATTCTCAAATTTAGCCTTAATTTTTTCAAATTTTACATCTATATATTTTGAAAAAGCCAAACCTATCATAGTCTTTACCAGCATATTTATATGATTTTCAAAACCGTCGCGATTTTTCTTAGGTAATGTCTTATAGTCGCTATCAAGTCCTACTGCTTTCCCATTATCATTAACTCCTATTATCAAAGTTCCGCCATTTGCATTGAGAAATCCTACAAGTGTTTTTATAATCACCTTTTCCAATTCTTTACTCACCTCACCCTTTCTTGTATCATAGCGTAGCGTTTCTTTAAATTCTAAAAAAGCTCCCTCACCTTCCTCTATAAGAGCCTTAGGGTCACGAGTCAATATACGACCTGAAGCATTGTGAACCATTTGTTTTATACTGAAAATATATTCATCAAAATTTGAAACATTTTTTATTTTTGTAACTCTGCCATTATTATGCTCTAGAATAATGGTGGCATGATGCATCATTCTACTTATAGGGCTTTGATATACTTCAACTGATGCGACATCGTAGAGATTTACTGATTTTCTTCTGCGAAAAATGAGTCCAGATTTCCTAACTATTTCTTTTTCAAGAATTTCATAATGTGAAAAATACCAATTGAAAAATAGTATCGATATATAAGATAATTGAAATACAGAAAAAACTAAAATAGTAAAAATATCATAGCGAATATAATGTGCCAGAAATGAGACCTTATACATCATCTCATAATTAGTCAAAAATGAAGCAGCAAAAAATATCAGAGTAGCCAAAATTTCCATAATCATCACATCCCGTAGAAATACTATTGGACCTTCTTTTATAATTATTTTTCGCATATTTTATAAATTATATTATCTTTATCTTATCACAATACTAAATCTTATATCCATTAATTCTCGTTCTTTTTATAGAAAATGCTAGCGCGGGAATTCCTATATCACTTCCTATCCTATGGGCCAATGAGCGCATATAGGTTCCGCTAGAACATGAGATTTTTAACTTTATTATAATAAACTTTTCTATAGGATATTTTTTAGCAAAATCTTGCCAAAAAGGAGTGATTTCACCTTGTCTGAAATCTCCATTTACTTTTTTAATATTTTCTAAAATAAAATCAGAGATTCTCTGCCCAGACAGAGCCCTAGACCCTATCTGCTCTATAGCATATATCTCTACTTCCTTAGTCGGCATATCGTCTTTGTCTGGAATCTCTTTCATAGCAATTATTTTTGAAGAGTATCTAGGATATTCTTGAATAAATTTACCTTTATATTTTTCTAAATTAATCGGGTCAAAATTTTTCTTTTCTATACTTATGATTTTTCCCAATATATCATATGTATCAGTTGATACACCAAAAAGCACTTCAACTTCATATTCTTTATCCATATTTAAATATTTCTGCTTGTCTTTACAATCATCCCCTACTAAAATAATGAGAAGTCCATGAGCCATAGGGTCAAGCCTACCTGCATAGGTCATTGGTATTGCTTCAGACTTGCCATATTCAAGACGAGCTCTCTCAAGACATTCAAGGGGTGTCTCACCGATGTTTTTGTAAGTTAAATACATATTTGTTACAATGTACCTTATGAACAAAAACTTATCAACCGATCCCTATAAGGGCGTGCGCGACTTCTATCCGGAAGACATGGCGATTCAAAATCAGATTTTTGACATTTGGCGATCTGTAGCTCTAAAATACGGCTATCAGGAATACACAGCATCAATACTAGAGCCTGCAGAGCTCTATAGAGCAAAGACGGGGGAAGAAATACTTGATAAGCAATCATATCTTTTTACTGACCGTGGAGACAGAGAAGTCATGCTTCGTCCTGAAATGACGCCGACAGTTGCGCGTATGGTGGCAGGTCGCAAACGCGAGCTTGTATATCCCCTACGCTGGTTCTCTATGCCAAACTGTTTCCGATATGAACAACCTCAAAAGGGTCGCTTGCGTGAATTCTGGCAACTCAATGTGGATATATTTGGAGTGGATTCTATACAGGCGGAAATAGAAGTTATAGCAATGGCATATGAAATAACAAAAGGTTATGGATTGAAAGATACCGATTTTGAAATACGCATAGGCAATAGAAAAATATTAAAATATATAACCGAAGATATTTTCGGTCTCGATTTCCCTACTTCACAGAAATTATTGAAACTAATTGATCAAAGGAGAAAAATTTCCATAGATATTTTTACTACTACTGCTCAAACAATACTTTCTGATACCACAGGTGGAAAAAATATTGCAAGATTTATGGCGCTTATGAATTCAGAGAATTTTGAAGAATTCACCACTCATCTCAATCAGACAAAAGAAGAGCATGAAGGACTGCGGGAAGTAAGTCAAGTTCTAGAAGGACTGGAAAAGCTCGGCATAACTAATGCAAAGTTTGATCAGACTATTACCCGCGGTTTCGATTACTATACCGGTATTATATTTGAAGTATTTGATAAAAATCCAGAGAATCGCAGAGCAGTATTTGGTGGTGGACGATATGATGATCTTCTGTCACTTTTTGGCGGAGAGAAAGTTTCTGCGTTTGGCTTTGGAGCTGGAGATGTTGTAGCACGAGACCTCATGGAAACTTACGGCGCCTTGAAAAAAGCGGAAGATTCATATCCTGCGCAGGTGTATATTTGTTTATTCAATAAAGAAGTAGCCGACTATGGTCAGGAAGTGGCACAGGCATTGAGACAAAGAGGAATAAAAGTATCTTTGGATTATTCTTTTAGAAAAATTGGCGATCAGATCAAGAGTGCAGATAAAATGCATATTCCTTATATTATCTGTATTGGTGATGATGAAATAAAATCTGGTAATTTGAAATTGAAAAATCTAGCTACCGGTGAAGAAAAAATGTATACAATAGAAAATATTGTATTGGATTGATGTTAAATTTAACTGTATAAATTAAATTATTAATATAATATGCGAAAAATCACTTTCGATATTGAAACAAGAAATATTTTTCAAGATGTAAATTCAAATGATCCTGTGGATCTTGACATATCTGTTGTCTGTATTCACGATTCAGAAAATGATAGATACACTAGCTATTTGCAGGAAGATTTTCCGAAACTTTGGCCAATACTTGAAGGAGCTGATATGCTTATCACTTTCAATGGCGATCACTTTGATATTCCTCTTTTAAATAAATACTATTCAGGTGATTTAACGAAAATTAAAAGTCTGGACTTGCTACGAGAAGTTAGAAATGTTTTAGGTAGGAGAATAAAGCTAGACACTATTGCCGAAGCAACACTTGGTGTAAAAAAAAGTGGTCATGGTTTAGAAGCGGTGGAGTGGTGGAAAACTGGTGAAATAGATAAGATTATAAAATACTGTATAGAGGATGTGAGGATAACAAAGCAACTTTATGATTATGCTATTGCTAATGGAAAATTGAAGTATAAGGATTTGGGAATTCAAGGTGTAGTAAAAGATATTGATTTGAATACATCAGAGTGGGAAAAGATAGATAAAAATTCAATGACTTTTACTTTGCCTTTTTAAAAAAGAGGGGCCCCGCAGTCATCCCATGACTGCGGGGCTTTGAAACTCATTGACATAAACTTACGATGTCCATGAGGCATAGGGATACAAATACCAGAACCAAAACAGTGAATAGTAGTTCTACATCCCTATACCACAGATAGTGGGGTGATCTAGTTACCTTTGAAGTAGGACAGTAGAATTAATGCATTAGCAAAAATTA
>CAYHFF010000036.1:0-4999 GCA_964355845.1 uncultured Candidatus Saccharibacteria bacterium | reverse complement strand
GTACTTTAGACATTTACTATCATATCATACATCAAATATTATGTCAAATTGCTCCGCGGCCAGGGCTCGAACCTGGGACATCCTCCTTAACAGGGAGGCGCTCTACCGACTGAGCTACCGCGGAATATTATTTATCTTAGGAAAGAGAAAGTAGTTTGCGAAGAGCCTTTCGCAGGACACGAAGGTGTCCGAGAAGAGCAATTCGTCAGCAGACGAATATGCGAGCTCTGAGCAAGCCACTTTCTCTTTCCTTTGGGTATAATAGCAAATCCGCTCATAAAAGTGAAGATGGAACTATATTTAAATAAAAATAAAACCCGCCATATCTAGGGCGGGTTATGTAACTAATTCTTGAAAGAAATTGAAATGAATTTGAAGTGGATCTGTTCTTTTGCAAAATGCTATTTTTCTTATTGTATCAACTGTAATTTCATCCCCAAGATAAAAAGAAGTCCCTGTATATTCAGAAACGAAGTCTTCCTTATTTCCCTTCATATGACAACCAAAACATAGGAATGTATTCGTTTTTTCCCAAAACTTAAGTGAGGGAGTTTTCTCTCTATGGAAAGGACAGAGAAGGTATATAACTCCGTTTTTACGACGGATAGCATTTGGAGGAGAAAGCGAAATATTCAGTATTTCACATATCTCTTCCCAAGAGACATTTAAAAGCATGGTTTCCATTTTTATAAAGAGCAAAGACGTAACTACTGCCCTCACAATTGAGGTATGATCGCGCACGACTCCACTCGGAGCATACTATATATCAAAGCCTTACAGCACAGCAGTTACGTATTTTTTATTATATACTTATAATTATGTATGTCAAAATAAAAGTCAAAGCAGGATCTAAAAGAGAAGTAGTGGAAAAAGTATCGCTTGATCATTATAATATTTCTGTAAAAGAAAAAGCGGAGAGTAATAGAGCAAATGCCCGAGTGTTAGAAATCATGCATACAGAGTATAGAAATTCAATAATTAAAATTATTTCAGGGCATCATTCACACAGCAAAATACTAAGTATTGAGAATAAATAGATTCAGATGTTATAATACTAGTATTAACATTTAATAACAGAATATCATGAAAATAAATGTAAAGACTACGACATTGTCCTTAACTCCTGCTATATCTCAATATGTAGAAAAGCGTTTTGAAACTTTTGAAAAATTTTTCAAAGATGATAGCACAGTTAAGTTTGACTTAGAATTGGCAAGAACTAGTAATCATCATAAAAATGGTGATATCTTCAGGGCTGAAATTCATATTGTGGCAAAAAATAAAAATCTATACGCAAGTTCTGAAAAAGAAGATTTGTATACTGCAATAGACGAAGTGAGGGATGAAGTATTGAGAAAAGTAAAAAGTTCAAATGATAAAAATAGATCGCTTATGAGAAAAGGTGGGGCCAAGATTAAAAGTTTATTAAAAGTGAGAAATTGATGCCAAATTTTTTTAAACAAAAGGTGAATCAGTGGTTATGTATTGCGCTCATATCTCTTATGACATTTTGGACTGTACTCTATTATGCCACAAACAAAGCTCAAGCAATAGCCAATCAAATGACAGATTATGGTGATGAATTAAATAATTTATAAATCAGAATAATTCATTTCACTTTTACCTTCAGGTATAACTTTTAAGATACATAATTCATTATCTTTAAAAATAGCTTCGGTTATTTTTACTCTGACTTTCTCTCCATCAATTCCATATTTTTTATTAATAAAAAAATATGCAGAAGGCCAGCCGTGATAAGCTTGGATTTTTAGATAATTTTGATAAGGATTAGCTTTTAGATCTATAAGTCCATCCTCTTTTTCTATTTTTTTTGTATAAGTCGCTTTTGAGTGATCTTGCTCTATTTCAGGAATTTTTCCATCGATCCAATCAGGAAGAATCTGAGTGAGCGCTTGCAAGCCTGTACCAATAAGTTCTTCTCCGAGCTCCTCTGTTGTAGGGGGCCATATTGTAGTAGTGGATTCTTTTTGCCAAATGATTGGACCATGATCCATTTCACTATCAATGCGTATTATAGTTACTCCAGTATTTTTGTCATCATTTAAAATTGCACTTTCAATAGGACATGAACCACGGTATTTTGGCAATAAAGATGGGTGAATATTCAGGCATTTATGTTTTGGAATATTCAATATTTCATCAGGTATTATTTTTCCATAAGCTAATACTATAAACACATCTGCTTCGAATTTTCTAATTGATTCTGCAAAATCAGGGGACTTTAGTTTTTCTGGTTGAAATACTGCAATATTATTTTCTTCAGCCCATACTTTTACAGGTGGTGGAGTAAGAATCATCTTTCTTCCTTTTGGTCTATCTGGTACAGTAACCACAAAGGATATTTCATAATCACTTTCTTTTAATTTTTTTAATGCTTGAACCGCGTATTGAGGAGTGCCGAAAAATCCAATTTTTATTTTTTTATTTAGCATATTATTTTTTCAGGAGGTATATCTAAAATATCATGAGCTTTATCGATAAACAGTATACCATCTAAGTGATCAGTTTCATGCTGGAATATCTGCGCCAAAAGTCCACTAGCACCTCTCTCTACTAGTTCTCCAAGTTCATTGTAGCCCCTTACTGTTGCTTTCATTGATCGTTTTACTTTTCCATATTTCCATCTGACAGACAGACAACCCTCTTCAACTTCTTGTTTATTCCTTGAGAGTTTTATTATTTCAGGATTAATAAATACCAAATCCTTACCAGAACTTCGAAAACTTTCATCGGCTAATTTCATTACATTGTCTGATACAATAAACATTCTAACAGCTTCTCCTATCTGTGGCGCGGCAATTGCGACACCATCCTCTTGAGAATTCAAGGCTTTTTTCATTTTTATTATTATATTTTGTATTTTTTCACTAGAAATATCCTTTAAGGAAATAGTTTTACATATTTCTCGGAGTGTCGGGTTATCATTTTGAATTATGTCTATCATATATAAAATCTACTACAAAAGCGTCTCCGGGTCTACTTTTACTATAATTCTAGGTGATAATTGCCTTATTTTTAGAATTAAATCACTATTTGGCCATTTGCCATCTAGAATGCGTATAACACCATGCAGAACATATTTGCCACGAACAGTATTTGTAAATGCCGGAAATATTTCAATTTCAAAGGGATCCAATATATTTTGCGCTTCATCCATTTCCTTTACTATTTGCTCCTTCTTGCCTTCAAGTGTAAATTTTATGAGTGTTGAAAAAGGTGGATAATTGAATTTCTTTCTATCATCTATTGTATTTTTATAAAAATCACTCATATTGCCTTTGAGGCCATATTCAAAAACTTTCTCATCTATTTTACGAGTTTGAACAATAAATTTTTTAGTAGTGAGCGCTCTTATGCGTATTAGATTGTATAATATTCTTTCTTGAATACGAAAATCCGGCAGAGCAAAAAGTGAATCGAGTGAGACAATAGCGCCATTTTCAACTCTATCATGCAAATATTGAAGCATCATTTCAGTGCCGACCAAGATACTACCCGGTTTTGCTTTAAATTTTGATATTACATTTCTACCACTATTTTTCACTGATTTACTTATAGAATCAGAGTCAATTTTAAATAAAATAATATCAGGAAATTTATCTTTAATTTTTTCTATAACAGTGTCAATACCGATACCGAGTGTATTCAATTTCCAACTTCCACAGGTTTTGCAGTATTCTTCGGCAGATCTTCTCTCACCACATCTATGACACATAAAGAAACTTTTCTCATTATTCTTATGAAGCACTACAGGAGTATTGCATGAATTACAGAGAACAATATTCTGGCAATCTCCACATACAGTAGAAGGGGACAGACCTCTTCTTGTAGCAAGGATAATCATATTTTCACTTGCATCTTTATTTTTTCTAATTAAATCAATCAGTTCATCGGAGATGATTTTAAAATCTTTTATTGATTTCATATCGATCAATAAATCATTTGCAGTACTAAGTGATCTAAATTTGAATGGAGATGCCTCAATCATCTCACCTTCATTTTTCCTATACAATGTCTCAATTCTTAAAAAATTATCTGCTAAAAATAATTTTAAACCTCTTTTTTCAGCATATATTTCGGCAATATACCTTATATCAACAAAGGGTCTCCTTGGAAGTTTGTATGTTCTATTATTTTCTCTTTCTATTACTATAGTTTCAATATCTGCTCTTGAAATTGAAAGGAAACCGCCGGTTGCTATGATCACGACAGGATGAGGCAGAGAGACGATCATATTCCAAGTATCTATTATTTTTTTAATAGGTAATGAGCCGTGGAGAATAAATGTATAGCCATGAACACCCTTTTCAAGCAATTCAAATGTTCTCTCACATTCTTCAATTGTTGGTAATATAAATAAAACAGATTTCTTTTTTGCAAATTCTTGTCGAATGAGACTTTTCCATGTGGTATATCTTTCTTCATCATCTCCTTGAATTACATATTTTTCATTTTTAATTTTACTGCCATCGCTTGAATCGGAATATGTATTCTTTAGTTTTAAAGTATTTTTTATAATATAGTCAGGTACAATTGAATCGAGAACAGAACCAATACTAGTGGCATAATAGTTTGATACTTCAGATATTGCATCAATAAATGATTTTGAAAAAAAATTATTCGCTTTAATTTTGTCAATTTTCTTTAATGCAAATTCAGCGCTTTTTATTTCGCTTTTCATACTCTCCGCCGTACTGGATGAAATCACTATTCCCTGAATAGTTTTTTTGCGAAGGGGAATGTCAACAATAGCTCCAACAGAGATCTTTTTTGATGTAAAATATGAAAGGGTATCTATACCTATGGCTCGACTTATGGGAATTACTTCTATTATGTACATATATAGAGTATAGCAGAAATACTCAGTTTGACTAAAATGATAAAATACTACCTAATTAGAGATGAGTTTTTACAAATCCCTAAATGTCACAATTTTTGCGCCGATAGAATTCAGTCTTTCAGCAAGATCTTCGTAACC
>CAYHFF010000035.1:0-5059 GCA_964355845.1 uncultured Candidatus Saccharibacteria bacterium | reverse complement strand
CGCAATACTGGGGATTCTTGCATCTCTTGTTATGCTATTTCTCGGTTTAAATTTAATTGGGATATTTGCTAAAAATAAAATTACGCTACACTCTGGAATTTTTCAAAAAGTTTTTTCTGTCTTTAGGAGAATGGAACATAAAACATTTACCCCTCTAATCATTGGCTTTAGTACATTTTTCTTGCCGTGTGGATTTACGCAGTCAATGCAGGTGGTCGCCCTTACAAGTGGTTCGTTTATTTCAGGCGCATCTATTATGCTTGCGTTTGCTCTTGGAACATTGCCGATGCTCGTACTTCTTTCGTTTGGATCGGCATCATTCGCGCATTCCAAACATGCCCCTCTATTTTTTAAATCAGCAGGAATAGTTGTAATCGGACTTGGAATATTTACATTATTGGCAGGTCTTGCGGGATTAGGTATTATAAATCCATTATTTAATATATAATTCAAATATAATAAATTGTATGAGTAAAACTATTTCAATAATTATTATGTTCGCTCTTGTTATAAGTATTGGCATTATCTTTTTTAGTAATTCAATATCAAAAAATAATACAGAGACAGGCAAGGCAGTACAAAATAGCGAAATAAAAGATGGCATCCAGTACATTACTGTAAATGCAAAAGGTGGTTACTCACCAAAAATGTCTATAGCAAAAGCTGGCATTCCCACAAAACTCATTGTAAAAACAAATGGAACATATGATTGTTCTGCATCACTTGCGAGTCGTTCACTTGGTTTTCAAAAAATCTTATCTCAAACAGGAGAGGAGGTTATTGATTTAGGTATTCAAAAAACAGGGTCGACTCTACAAGGATTGTGTGGAATGGGTATGTATAACTTTAAAATTGATTTTAATTAATATATAGTTACTTGATTTAAATAAAATCAAGTATAACTGTCTTTTCGTCAGGTGCGCCCAGTTGGAATCGAACCAACGACCCACTCCTTAAAAGGGAGTTGCTCTACCAACTGAGCTATGGGCGCAACTATTCTTTTTTCAAAACTCTAACATATTTACCATAGCTTGACTTGGGCCTACCAAAACAGCTATGGGCGCAATTATTTATCTTTATTTCAAACTTCAATATATTTACCATAGCCTGATCTGGACCTACCAAGACAGCTGTAGGCACAATGAAATGATATTACCATAAAATACACAATTGGCTAGAGTATTATTTGATATTTAAGTAATTTGATGTAGTGTGTATATATGAAAACTAAAATATCTCTAATATTGAATGATATAAGAAGCACTCATAATGTAGGTGCTATATTTCGTACTGCCGATGCCGTGGGAGTTCAAAAAATATATATAGGAGGTATTACTCCAGCCCCCATTGATCGCTTTGGTAGAAAGAGAAAGGATATAGTAAAAGCATCTCTTGGAGCCGAGGAAAGTGTCAAATGGGAGAATATTCAGGATGTGTTTAATTTTATTAAAAAAATTAAAAAAGAAAAATCCAAAATAATTGCAATCGAGCAGGACAAAAGATCGATTGATTATAGAAAAATAAAAGGAAAGATAAAGAACGGGGATAATGTCTTTATTATTATTGGAAATGAAGTGGAAGGGGTTTCCAAAGAAATTTTAGATATTTGTGATGAAATAGTAGAGATACCGATGTTAGGCAGTAAAGAGTCTCTAAATGTTTCTGTTGCGCTCGGTATTGTGCTATATAGTCTAATAGATTAGGAGAAAATATAATCTAAACAAAAAACCGTTTGTGAACGGTTTTTTGTTTACTAATATTTTAATTAGTGAATGCAATTATTTTGCAGGACATCCACAAGTTCCATCAGCTTTTACTTCCTGACCGCATGTGGTGCATGGTGTTGTTGACATGTTTTAAATCAAATTAAATTAAGTAATTCGACCTCGGGCATATTATATCATAGCAGTTTTATAATTTCTTCTGGTGTATATCGCAAAAGTGTGTTCCTCTCCCACCCAATACAATTCTTTTTATTTTCCCACCACAGCCTTTTTTCAGACATTTTGTTCCAGTTTTTCTATATGCCATATGTTGTTCTTGAAATTTTCCTCTTTCTCCATGAATATTACGATAATCGCTCATTGAGTCTCCACCAAAATCTATACCACTGGAAAGAGTTGTGCGAATAACTCTATAAAGATTTGATAATTTGTCATTATTTTTTTGATTGAGTAGATGAGAAATCATAGTTTCTGGATGTATGTTAGCGCGCCAGAGACTTTCATCGGCATATATATTGCCAATACCCGCGATAATACTTTGATCCATCAAAACTAGCTTTATTTTACCATTGAGTTTCTTGCTCAATTGACTTTTAAAAATAGCTAGAGTAAATTCTTTTTCTAAAGGCTCTGGACCAATGTTTTTTAAATGTGTTGTCTCATGCATTGTCTCAGTTTTCAAAAGTGTCACTTTTGCGAATTTTCTTGTATCGCATAATTCCATTGTCTTTTCATTTGATAGATAGAAAATGAGGCGGATGAATCTATTGAATGGATCTTTTTTATTATAATCTCCATACATTACATGACCTGTCATTTTCATATGAATAAGTATAGTAAAAGTATTTGAAAGATGAATTAAAATATTTTTTGCTCGGCGAGTTACATTTACTATTTTTGCGCCTTTTATGGATTTTTTAAAATATTTAAAATATTCAGGATTCTTTATAGTATCACTACCGTGAAAATAGGGGCTATTGTATTCAGTCCATACATCATTTATGACCAATCCTCTGATATGACTTGCAAGTCCTGAAACTGTAGTTTGTACCTCTGGTAATTCTGGCATATAATTGTTGTATTGATTTTATATCATACTTTTAATTTTTTAGCTTTTTGAATGAAACATTATAAACACATTATCATTGCCGTATTCACTTTTTCTATTTTAGGCACTCCATGGTTAATAAATACTTTTCCTAAAAGCATATACTATATAGACAATGTATTTAGTTATGCAAATAATTTGGGTGCAGTATTTTTAAGGGAGGCGGTAACAATAATCGGTTTAAAAGATAAATACAATAAGGTAGATGCAACACAAGTTAAAATAAGAGTACTTATTGTGCCTGGGCATGAACCTGATTTTGGCGGGACCGAGTTTGGCGATCTCAAAGAAAGGGAAATGACTGTTGAAATCTCAAAATATCTTGAAGGATTTTTAAGAGATAATTCACATTATGAAGTTTTTGTATCTAGAGACTCTGAAGCATGGAATGCAAGTATTAAAAGTTATTTTGATAATAATTGGGAATTAATAAAAAGTTTTGTAAAGGATAGTAAAAGTGAAATGTTGAGATTGGTAAATAATGGATCTGTAACAAAAGTTACTGAAGGGGTTATACACAATAATGCGCCTACCAATGTTGCGCTAAGATTGTACGGAATAAATAAATGGGCAAATGAAAATAAAATTGATATGATTGTGCATTTGCATTTCAATGATTATCCAAGACAGAATCTATCTATAGCTGGCAGGTATTCTGGTTTTTCAATATATGTTCCAGAAAAACAGTATTCAAATAGTACAACAGCAAAGGCTATAGCTGATTCTATTTTTAAAAGATTATCAAAATACAATGCTGTAAGCGATCTGCCTGTTGAAGATTCTGGGGTGGTGGAAGAACAGGAATTGATAGCTATAGGATCCTACAATACATTGGACGCTCCTAGTGTCCTTATAGAGTATGGATACATATATGAAGCACAATTTGTCGATAAATATGTAAGAAGTACAAATTTAAAAGATTTGGCATTTCAAACATATTTAGGAATTCAGGATTTTTTTGGCGCAGGGAATGATGTATCCCTTGCATATGACACACTGATGCTTCCATATGAATGGAAAGATAATATGACAAAGGATAGTAAAGATAAAGATGCCGTACTAGCACTTCAAACTGCGCTTTTACTCGAGCACGTCTATCCACCAGAAAATAAAACAAGAAATGAATGTCCTAGAAGTGGAAGATTTGGCCCATGCACATCTACTGCTCTTGCGGAGTTTCAGAGAAAAAATGGAATAAAAAATGAAAGTGAAAAAGTAGGAGAAGAAACTAAAAAGATTTTAAATGGAAAATACTCTGTGCAGATTAGATAGTTTTCAATATCTCTTCTTTTGAAATTTCTGCGTCACTCCAGGGAATCTTTGAGTTATTTGGCCCCATTATATAGGGATCTGTGCCTTTTCCCGTAATAATTATATTATCTCCACTTTTTGCCGAGCTTATAGCGTATGCTATGGCATCTCTTCTATCCATGATTATTTTTGGTTTTTTATTTTTTATTCCATCTGCAACATGGGATATGATCTGCATAGGATCTTCATCATAAGGGTCTTCATTTGTAAGAATTATTTCATCACAGTTTAAATCTGCAATCTTTCCCATTTCTTTTCTTTTCCAAATATCTCTTCCACCACCAGTTCCACCGAGTATGCATATATTTTTCTGTTTTTCTTTTCTTTCAAATACACTGTACAGTTTTGAAAGGGAATCAGTGGTATGAGCATAGTCGACTATTACATTGAAATTCTGTCCAACATTTATAAACTCAACTCTTCCCGGCACTTTTTTGAAATTTGAAATTGCTTTATAAATGATTTCATCAGAAATACCCATAGCTTTTGCCAATGTTATTGATGCTAGTACATTGTACTTATTGAAATCACCAAGAAGCGGAGTATCAATGTTCTGATCTTTTAATGTATATGATTTTTTAATTTCAACATTAGTATTTAGAAATTTGTATCCTTCACTATCATCGGCATTTGATACTACTATTCTAGGTCTTTTATTTGATTTTGATATTTCTTTTGCAATTTCCAGTTTTGCTTCTATGTATTTTTCATATGATCCATGAGATTCTATATGTTCAGGTGATAGATTTGTAAATACTAAAGCGTCTAATTCGGTGAATTTATGTCTAAATTGCAATACTCCTTGAGAAGTCATTTCTAAAATCATATATTGGCAATTCGATTCTACTGCTTGTTTTATAAGTTTCTGAATAAAAAATCTGCCGGGCATAGACATTTTAAATTTATTTGCAAATGA
>CAYHFF010000034.1:0-5405 GCA_964355845.1 uncultured Candidatus Saccharibacteria bacterium | reverse complement strand
CGTCACTCACTATCATATCCACTAGTACATATCCGGGATATATTTTCTCTTCTTCTTCCACCCTCTTTCCTCCTTTTATTTTTATTTTCTTTTCTGTCGGAACAAGCACATTGAAAATTCTGTCTTCTATTCCTAGAGACTCAATTCTTTGTTTTAGATTTCTTGATACTGCATTTTCATATCCAGCGTATGTATGTATTGCATACCAATTTCTTTCTCCTCCTAATTGCTGTTTTGACATAGTTTTATAAATTAATTAGATAAATAGAGTTAGTAATCTTGTAAAGATATAATCAAATAATCCTAGCACAAGCGCCGTGACTATAGAGACGAGCACAACAGCAACTGAATATACTATTGCCTGTTTTCTAGTAGGCCATGTGACATGTTCCATTTCTCCTCTTGTATCTTTTATATATTCTGTTATTTTCATGTTTATTTGATTATATTCATTTGTATTAAAAAACCCCAATGGGGGTGATGAATACATGCTATCACCCCTATATTACATAGTCAACAATAGATATTTTAACTCGTAACAATGATCTTAGCGTATTTCGTAAGTAATACTCACATTTGCAGTAATTTTCTGTTCACCAGCTGGTATCTCTGGAGCCACTTGAGCTTTTAGAGACATGATATCGCCACCCATTGTTTCTCTTGCAAGATATGGAAATGGTTGATCATCACCAGAATCATAATAACTCGTTACACGAACAAGTTTTACACCCAATTCTTTTGCAATCTTTTGCGCTTTTGATTTTGCATCTTTTATGGCATCTGCTCGAGCTATGGCTTTTACAGATTCAATATCATCAATTGCAAATGAAAGTCCATTTACATTTTGAACACCGATAGAGCCTATAGAATCAAATAACTCACCCGCCTTTGCTAGATTGCGAATTCTCACTTCAATAGTCTGACTTACATCATATCCTGTGAGAACAGATTTCCCACTAGGACATGGATAAGATACGCAGATTATCTGATTGTATTCATAATGAGGATTGATAGAATATGAAAGTGTTTTTATATCCTTTTCTGCAATACCTCCTGCTTTTATTGTCTTTAGAGAAGAGTTGATCTTCTCTGTCGCTTTAGCTTGAGCATCTGCAACTGTTTTTGCATTTTCATTTACACTAAATGAAAATGTTGCAATATCTGGAATAGAAACAGCTTCACCCTTTCCATTTACGGATATTGTATTCATTATCGGAGAACTATCTCCAATAGATTTTAATTCTTTTATAGAAATAACAATTAGAAATACCATTAGCATTATCCCGACCCATTTCCCTACTTTCCAAATCTGTTCTTTATCATTCATATATTTTTTGTTAATTTTTTAAATTATAACACGCATCTACCAAATTTTCAAAAAGTGACAGTACTGTCATCTGCCCTACTCCCCCTGGAACTGGGGTTATCATTGATACAATATCTTTTACACTATCAAAATCGACATCGCCAACTATCTTATCTCCTACCCTGTTTATTCCCACATCTATTACTATTTGTCCTTTATTTATATATTTCAAATCTATATGATTTGCTCTACCTATAGCTACTATCACTATATCTGCATCTTTTGTTTTTTCCTGTATATTTTCTGTCTGACTATGACATACCGTAACTATTGCCCCGCGAGCCATGCACATCTCTGCTATTGGTATTCCTACAAGTTTTGATTTTCCAAGTATAGTGACTTTTTTACCTTGGGGATCGATGCTATAGAAATCAAATAGCTCTGATATTCCACGAGCAGTTGCAGGTGTAAATTTTGTATTTTTTGTAAGTCCATCTACATCCTTGCCTGAATCAATATTATTTATAATATTATCAACATTTAAATGCATGGGTAGCGGTAGCTGAACTATTATTCCCTGCACTGTTTTATCGTTATTATATTTTTTAATTATTTCAATAAGCTCATTCTGGCGTATTTTCTCGTCCAGATTTATATGTATTTCTTTTGTACCAATTTCGGTTGCAAATTTCTTCTTTGATTTGATAAATGAAGTAGAGTCAGATCTATCACCTACTTGGATAATGAGCAAACACGGTACAATGGATAATTGAGCAATCTTTTCTTTTAAGATTGCGGTGTAATGCGCGCGAGCAATTTTACCATCTAGAAGTTGCATGGAAATTAGAGTAGCATGATTTTTGATAAAATAGTATTTTTTATTTTTAAACCCTTGCAGTGAATTAACATCCCTAGATATGAAGTTATATTATCTTTTGAGACCTTTTTCAGTATTCGTCGCTTTGTTCTTGTTCGTAAGACACGATAATGAGGCAGAGAAACATAGCCGAGAAAATCTATACCTTGAGATATTTTCCGTATAGAAATTTTCTTAGGATGAAGTTCCAAGGACAGCCTGTCTTTAAGAAAATTTGAGAGCTGTGATATATAGGATATCAATTCATCTTTTGACGTATTAACGATTACAAAATCATCACAATATCGGATATAGTATTTTGCCTTTAATACATGTTTTGCAAATTGATCTAATTCATTCATATAAATATTTGCAAAGATCTGACTCGTCACATTTCCAAGTGGCAATCCTTTTCCATGTGATGTTTCAAAAGAGAAGATAATTTTGGAAATGAGTTCCAAGAGATACTGGTCCGTACATTTTCTTTTAATCAAATTCAACAAAACCTGATGATCAATAGAATCAAAGAATTTTCTAATATCGCATTTGAGAGTAAAAGCATTTTTGCTATAATTCCGTGTAGCTTTTCTTGCAAATTCATCAAATCTTTTTACTCCTTTGTGTGTCCCTTTTCTATTTCTCGACGAATATGAATCGTAAATAAAAGTTTTATCAAATAATGGATATAATTTCTGATATATAGCCTGATACAAGACTCTATCGCGGACACTTGCCTTATGAATCCTGCGAAGTTTTGGATCTTGGACATAGAAAGCCGTATATGGATCTGGTTTCCATTTGCCAGAAGTGAGACTATCATGTAATCTAAAAATATTATCCTCAAGATTGAGTTCAAATTCCGCTACATCAGCCTTTGACCGTTTTCCCTTTCGGAAAGTCTTCCATGAGAAAAACAGATTATCAACACTTATTACATCACAAAAATCATTACTATGAATGCCCCCCCCCGACACCACTTTGCCAATTATTCATGCTATTAGAATACTACATAAAGATATTTACAGCATCTCGGGAAAATTAGCAAAGAGAGATAAGCTTGGTATTCATAGCTTAATTGAAACTAAAGTAATCAATATCTTATCTCTTGTGATAGAGTCTGCTTTCAAAGCTCGCTCACAAAAGCAATCTTTCCTTGAAACGACACGTGTACAGATAGAAGTTCTCAAGCATCTTATACGAACCGAACATGAACTTGGTATTTTAGATATGAAGACTTATATACGCATTTCCGGGCAAATTATTGAAATTTCAAAAATGACAAACGGATGGATAAGCTACATAACGCAAAAGGAGGCGCGCAACTAGCACGACTCCTTATGTGTGAGAGATTTCCAGACGGGCCCCGATGTTCGGATTGCAGTTGCCGGCCCTGTTCCAGTTGAACTTGACCTTGCCATTGTCGGCGTTCCAGTTACCGTTCGCAACATTACCATCGGGAAGCGCTTTAGTGCCTTTTTTCTTCCATATCACCAAATCTCATTTTTACGAGATTCTGTGTTTATTCCGCAGAACTCTGCGGCATTGTATAAAAGAAGGCACGCAATTTCTATATTTTATGGCAAATTGCTATTCATTAAATATGAATCAATTTAACAGCCTGACATATTTTAAAACACAATATATAAAAAAGAAATGCCATACGGTTGAACCGTACAGCACTTTTGATTTTCCCACCCCAAGGGAATAAGGTTAAGAAGTTTTGAGGGGAATGGAACTTGCCAGACGGGCCCCGAGGCGCGGATTGCAGCAGCCGGCCCCGCTCCAGCTGAACCTGACCCTGCCAAAGCCGGCGCGCCAGCCACCGTACGCAACACTACCACCGGGAAGCTTGTCTTCAGGAAACCATGTCCATGTCTCCGAATCAAGATGCTCGCCTGTTATTTTGAAATGCAGGTTATCGGCATCGGCGTAACCAAAAAGGTTAAGCCAATGAGTGCCTTTGATCAGTTCGACTTGAATAAGGTCATTTGGGGATTTAGCATTTTCCCCTAAAGTGCTCTCATCCGGACGAACGGAACGGTTGATGAAACAGAGTTTGGGGATATCTGGCCCTTTTGCATGCCGGTACTTCATCACATCTGTCTCTTCCCAAACCTCGATTCCAAGCTTTTTCTTCCAGTCAATCGCCATGCGATTTGTCGCGCCTGCAGGACGGAAAGCCGGCATGATGTCTGTGCGAGCAAGAAGCTCGTCAGTTACCGAGAACATATCGCGAAAACAGATTTTTTGACCGGTAAGGAACTTGTGTATTTCCTCCCGGGCAGTGAGCCAGTCGGCAAAGGTGTTGCCGGTGGAGGTGAGAACTGGGGGAAGGGGGGATTCTGGAGATTGTTCTACGATCTCCACTCTTGTTGGTTCCGGAACCCAACAGGGATCCCGGCGGTTAAACTTATTCAGTTCAACCAACACCCTTTCTCCATCTTCCCCGTTAAGCTTAACGAGAAGATCCGTAATCGGTCCCTGAAATAGTCCACGGAGCGATTCATTATTACCGAGCATATTTTTCATGGTCAGTCCTTTATTTTTGTTTGTTTTTTCAATCTGTAGTTACTATCTTTCGCTACAATACCGAAATTACATTATCATATCATTATAGAATAGTCAATACCACCATCCTTGAATTCTAACCTGAAACGCAACACTCCCGTGGTACTGTAACTGTATATCATTACAAACTAAATTAAAACTAAGACTTTTTTGAAGCAAGATGAGCCTTGATCGAATTCATATACTCTTCATAGAGAGGAATAAATTCTTTTGCTGATTTATAGAAAATAAAATTATCCTCATCAAAATCATATTCATGTATCAGAATGTTTCTTAGAGTTGAACTCTTTATAAAATCCTTAAAATGATCTTCTTTTAAAATTTTCAATTCGACCATTTGCCTAAAAGATTCTCTATAGGTATCAGGAGTTTCTTTTCCATTTTCAACAACAAGATGTGTATTTATATCACTAGCAAGTTCAATGATAAGTTGAAAATTTCTTTCAGCGCTTCGCACATTTGTAAATAATTTCTTGAATTCAGAAAAAGGCAAATCCAAAAGCGAACTTAATTCTGATAATAGAACTTTCATTTGTTCCATTTTTTTTAAAATAAGATCTTTAGACATGATTTTTCATTATGTGTTGTTCACGGAAACGACGGAATTTTGCCGTATCTGTATATTCCTTAAAAGCACGCACTTTAAATCTGATAAAATCAAATTCATCGCCTTCT
>CAYHFF010000033.1:0-5760 GCA_964355845.1 uncultured Candidatus Saccharibacteria bacterium | reverse complement strand
TAGAATGATCTTGAACTTCCTCTTTTGATTACATATGCACTGTCTGTATCACCAGATATTGACGAGGGGGAAGAAACTAAAAGATCAGTTATTACAACTGCAGAACCTTCAGTAGATAGAGTAGAAATACTCTGATATATGTTTTTTGATATATACACATCATCTGAATTGTTATTTATTGTAAATTTAAAGCCAATATCTGCCTGACTTGGAAAATTAGTTCCATTATCTTTAGGGCTAACAGAAGTTGATATATCACTTATGATATATTTTGAGCTATTTGCACTTGATCCAAAAATAAATGATGATAAACGATCTAAAACAGAATTATCTTTAACTTGAGCTGAAACATTTAAAGGTGAAATACTGAAAACTAAGATGAATGCTATAAGGAGTAACTCTAATTTATTCGAATTTTTTTTCATTTAAATTTTAATGATATTTGATAATAATTTAGTGGCACAAAAAGAACCGATAGTTTATTATATCAGTTCTTTTTATTTATCTACTAATTTGTTATCCCCAATTACTTTCTTGCTTCCGCTATTGTCGTCTCTATATTCTTTGGTACTACTTCGTAATGATCAAATTCCATAGTGGCTGATCCCTGTCCTGATGTCATAGAGCGTAATTGTGTTGTATACCCGAACATTTCTGAAAGTGGCACCATCGCATGCAATACTTTCGCTTGTCCTCTTTCTGTCATTTCTTCTATAGTACCTCTTTTTGATGAAATACTTCCTGTGATATCTCCCATGTATTTATCTGGAAACAATACTTCCACTTTCATTATCGGTTCAAGTATTACAGGTTTTGCTCGTTTTGCAGCTTCATGGAATGCTTGCGATCCCGCAATTTTATAGGCGATTTCAGATGAGTCAACATCATGATAAGAACCAAATGTTAATTCACAACTTACATTTACCATACGAAATCCTGCAACAATTC
The DNA here is from genome assembly GCA_964355845.1 of uncultured Candidatus Saccharibacteria bacterium. Lineage (GTDB taxonomy): Bacteria > Patescibacteriota > Minisyncoccia > Phycocordibacterales > PALSA-1337 > CAIOGI01. Next base: position 4,812 of record CAYHFF010000033.1, on the reverse strand, counting down.
CCCTGTTCATTGCTTCATGTACTCCTTTTTCAACTGCAGGGATGAATTCATTTGGTATAACACCCCCTTTAATTGAATTGATAAATTCAAAATCATCATAACGACTGATATTCTTTGCTATTTTCTCACCTTCAACTAACTTCTCCATTGGTTTTATATTTATCTTTACATGACCGTATTGACCCTTTCCTCCTGATTGCTTTATGTATTTGTGTTCTGCTTCAGCTGTACCCAAAATAGTCTCCCTGTAGGCAACTTGCGGTTTGCCAACATTTGCTTCAACACCGAATTCTCTTTTCATACGATCAACCATGATATCTAGATGCATTTCACCCATACCTGAGATAATAGTCTCCCCAGTCTCGCTATTTGATGTTATTTTGAAAGTTGGATCTTCATTTCCAAGTTTTTTAAGAGCCATACCCATTTTTTCCTGATCTGCCTTTGTTTTTGGTTCAATGCGAAGTGATACTACAGGTTCAACAAATTTTATTTTCTCTAGTATTATCGGCTTGTCTTCATCACAAAAAGTATGGGATGTGAGTGCTTCCTTTAGTCCTACTGCAGCTGCAATTTCTCCTGCATAAACTTTCTTTACTTCCTCGCGTTTATCAGCCTGAAGCCTTACTATACGGCCTAACCTTTCTCTTTTGCCTGTTGAAGAATTGTAAATATAAGTTCCAGCTTCTATTGTTCCTGAATATACTCTAAAGAAAGTGAGTTGCCCCACAAATGGATCATTTTGTAGTTTGAATGCAAGAGCGGTAAATGGCTCTTCATCTGATGGACTGCGAAATATCTCTTCTCCCGTATTTGGATCTATTCCTTTTACTGCCTTTATATCTGTTGGAGCTGGAAGATAGTCTACAACAGCATCGAGTACTAGCTGAACTCCAACATTTTTCAAAGCTGAACCTGTAAATACTGGAAACATTTTATTATCAATAACGAGTTTTCTTATTTCCGCCTTCAATACTTGAACTGGTATTTCTTTACCGTCTAAATACTGTTGCATTAGAATATCATTGTGCTCTACCGCCTTTTCTACAAGTTCTGCATGATATTTTTTAGCATCTGCAAGTAGATTTTCAGGAATTTCCTTTTCTATAACATTTATACCCTTTTCACCCTCAAAAAAATACGCTTTCATTTTAAGTAAATCAATAACACCATTATGATCGCCCTCTGTGCCTATAGGAATCTGAAATCTTACAGCTTTTTTATTTAATCTCTCCAGTATTGAAGCATAAGATTTTTCAAAAGACGCGCCCATTCTATCCATTTTATTTATAAAGCAAAGTCTTGGCACATTGCTCTCGTCTGCATATCGCCAATTAGTCTCAGATTGTGGCTCTACACCTGCAACACCATCAAATACTACAACCGCGCCGTCAAGTACGCGAAGAGAACGCTTAACTTCCACAGTAAAGTCAATGTGCCCCGGAGTATCAATAACATTAAACCTCACTTTTTTTGAAACATCTTCCTTGGGCATATATGAAGGATTCCAAAAACAGGTAATAGCTGCCGCAGTAATAGTGATTCCACGCTCTCTTTCCTGCTCCATCCAGTCTGTAGTAGTCTCACCATCATGAACCTCACCGATTTTGTGAATTTCTCCAGTATAAAATAGAATTCTCTCTGATGTAGTGGTCTTACCAGCATCAATATGAGCTATGATACCGAAATTACGAACTTTTTCTAATGGATAATCGCGTTGCATAAAATACTTAAATAATAAATTGAATTAATAAGAAGTAACAGTTAGATTACCTTAAAAGCAAAGAAAATGCAAAAATATGGATAAGTTGATTTTATAGCGTAATTTAAACTACAAACTTAAGCAAATACATGCTTTTCTAGTTTTTTTGTCCTTTGCTCAATGTCGTTAATCTGAAAAATATTGTTATCGATTTTTTTATCTATTCTTTTTACCTCAAAACTAAGTTCTGTTAATTGTAAAGAAACATGGGCAATTTGTTCTGCGTGACCATCCAATCTTTTGTTTATATCGACCTTGAAATCTGTAAACTCGTTCCTAAAATCAGTGAAGTATTTTGGTTCTTGTTCATTGAAGTTCTTTTTAAAATCAGTGAAATATTTTGGTTCTTGTTCATTCATATATTTTTTAAATTAATTTAGATTAATAATAAATAAAGATGTTAATTTTATAACGCTAATCAATTATAAAACTAATACAATAACTTTTGCAATACCAAAAATTACAAAAATTTTATCAGAATTTCATTTTATGGGGATAACTGATACTACTACCGCAATTACCACGCAAAGTGAGCAAATGCCTTGTTTGCTTCAGCCATCTTGTGAGTGTTTTCACGCTTCTTCACTGCCTCGCCTTCATTCTTTGAAGCGCCGATGATTTCATCTGCAAGCTTTTCTGCCATTGGCTTTCCCTTCTTTGATCTCGCTGCAAGCACAATCCACTTCATAGAAAGAGCATGCTGTCTTTCTGGACGAACTTCACGAGGAACCTGATAATTGGCACCTCCGACTCTTCTTGATCGTACTTCCATTGCTGGCATAGTATTTTTTAAAGCCAATTCAAAAATTTCAAGAGGTGTCTCTGTCTTTGCCTTTTGTTTTATCACATCAAAACAATCATAGACAACCTTGCGAGCTATAGATTTCTTTCCAGAGTCCATGACATAGTTTACAAGCTTTGCCACCTTGATACTCTCATATACTGGTTCTGGCTTTAATATATGTTTATTTTTTATTCTTCTTCTCATATTAATTTAAATAGATTATTTTAATTAAAACTATGCTTTTACAGCCTTTGGTTTTTTGTTTCCATACTGACTTCTACCCTTTCTTCTCTTCTCTACTCCAGCAGCATCGAGCACTCCTCTTACTACTGTATAACGCAGACCCACATCTTTCACACGACCTCCACGAAGTAGAACAACTGAGTGTTCCTGTAGACTATGTCCTTCACCTGGAATATATGCAGTAACTTCAATACCATTTGATAGTCTTACTCTGGCAATTTTGCGAATTGCGGAGTTAGGCTTCTTTGGAGTTTTTGTTGTAACCTTTATACATACACCTCTTTTAAAAGGAGATGGAAAAAAATTTGGGATATTTTTTATTGTATTGAAACTCTTTGTCAGAGCTATCGATTTTGATTTTCTCGTAAAACGAGTGCGATTCTTCCTTATAAGCTGATTAATTGTTGGCATTCTTTGATTGTGGTCAAATGACCTTAAAAACTAATAATTTAAAACTATTTTGAAACTTATACAAAAGGTTGATTGTTTTCACCTAGCGGTTACTCACCCTTTTGCCGTTTTTTAACGTGGGATTACTCTATCATATTCTAAATAAAAGGCAAGAAAAATGAATAGAGAAAGACTATTTTATATACCTACAATAATTTTAAATATATACGGAATAATTGGTTCAATAAATCTCCATAAGAAAAATATTACAATCAAGAAAAAAACTATAGAATATCTCTCAAGAAACTCCCTGATATAAAAGAGTTTTGAAGGTAATAGTGAAAAAAACACTTTTGATCCATCAAGTGGAGGAATCGGCACCATATTGAATACTGCAAGAGCAATATTTATCACTATTACATAGTATGAAATTTTCATAAATGAAACTGACAGCATATCACCGAAAATTCTGATAACAATAGCAAATACTAATGCAATCAAAAAATTTGAAAGGGGTCCAGCCAAAGATATGAGTAACTCTCCTAATCTTTTATTTTTTATATTATACGGATTCCACTCTATAGGCTTTGCCCAACCAAATGTAAATCCTGCCATAGATGTTACAACGGGTACTATAAAAGAACCGAAAAAATCAAGGTGTTTTAGAGGATTCAATGTGAGTCTACCTTGAATACTTGGTGTAGGATCTCCTAGAGCATCAGCCGTATATCCATGGGAAAGTTCATGTATTACAACAGACATGATGAGTATTATAAGTGAAAAAATAAATGTAATTATCTCCATATTCAATATATTTTAATAAGATTATTAGCTAACTCTTGCCAAATATACTATTTATGATAGCATAACAGTCACTATGGCTAAAGTCTGCGCAATAACAAAGAGAGGTTCAATGCTTGCTGGAGGGTATTCAAATGCCACTCGTGCAACACAATTCAACCCTACCGGTATGGTTCGCAAATACCCAAATCTTCAAAAAAAGAAGATATATGTTCCAGAATTAAAAAAATCTTTTAACCTTACTATTTCAACTCGTGCTCTAAAGACTATACAGAAGCATGGTGCTTTCGCTACTTTAAAAAAGGCAGGAATTATTTAATTTTATACCACCTATATTTAAAATATTTTAAATAGTCTTTTTTCTTGATTAATATTATATTTAGAGTAATCTAGAGTAAGGAGCATAATAATGAAAACAAATAGTACTTTAGGTTGGAAACACATATATATGGTAATGACCATATTATTGAGAAAAGGCAAAGTCCTTATGGGACTGAAAAAAGATGGATCACTTGCTGGTTATGTAAATTTCCCTGGTGGACACATAGAAGCCACAGATGATGATTACTTTTCTGCATCAGAAAGAGAGTGCAGAGAAGAAACTGGTTTCATTACCAAAGATGGAAAACTCTTAGCAGAAATCCATATCTGGAGAAAAACTGAAAAAAAACATGTAATTGTCTATGTGATACTTTCACAAAAATTCACAGGAAAGTTACGAGTAGATACAACTGAATTTGAATACTTGAAATTCATACCTATAAACAAAGTATTTAAAGAAAACCTTGCGCCAGGTGAAGCAAGGTGGATAAAAGAGGTGTTAGTTCGTAAT
>CAYHFF010000032.1:4082-6266 GCA_964355845.1 uncultured Candidatus Saccharibacteria bacterium | reverse complement strand
AAATAGCTCCTTTTACATGGTCAGATAGTAGATCCAATAGAGTAGTTACTCAAGAGATATTATTGAATATAATTCCTATTTCAAATAGATAGCATGAAAAGTATTTTTTATAAAATCCTCGGAAGCTATTCAATAGGAAATAGTAGTAATAAGGATGGCATTGACTGGATACTATTTATTTCTACTTTACCGCTTATCGGTGCTGGTCTTGTAACTATGAATTCATTTGTAGGGGATGGAAGTTTTTTTTCGAAACAATTAATATGGATCACTGTATCTCTGATCATTTTTTTTATTCTTAGTTTTGTAGATTTTAGATTTTTGAGAAAGACATGGGTTTCGGTAGTATTATTTTCTATTTCATGCACAGTTTTAGTTCTACTATTTTTTGTAGCAAAGGTTACAAAGGGGGCTATATCATGGTTTGATTTTGGTTTGCTTTCATTTCAACCATCTGACCCTATAAAATTGGTAGTTATAATAATTTTAGCAAAATATTTTTCAAGGAGACATATTGAAATAGCAAATATCAGACATATTATAATTTCAGGAGTTTATGCTTTTACTATATTTGCACTAGTATTAATTCAACCAGATTTCGGTTCGGCTATTATTATATTTTTTGTATGGTTAGGTATGATATTTGTTTCTGGGCTATCAAAAAGACATCTATTGGGTATGATTTTTCTTGGTGTATTTGTTTTTATCGGTTTATGGAATTTTGGTTTTAAAGAATATCAAAAGAATAGAATAATCAACTTTATAAATCCACTAGCTGATATTCATGGCACTGGTTATAATGCATATCAATCAACAATAGCTGTAGGATCTGGACAGATATGGGGTAAGGGAGTTGGATATGGGACACAATCAAGGCTAAAATTCTTGCCAGAGTATCAAACTGATTTTATTTTTGCAGCATTTGCAGAAGAATGGGGTTTTATTGGTGTAATAATAATATTCACTTTATTTGGAGTTGTAGTATGGAGAATAGTTATAAATAGCATGAATGGGGATACAAATTTTGAAATATTATTTGGTTTGGGAATTGCTATACTGATAGTTGTTCATTTTTTTATAAATATTGGAATGAATATTCAGCTACTTCCAGTTACTGGTATAACACTTCCATTTTTAAGTTATGGAGGCACGCATTTACTCACCGAATTTACGGGCTTAGGCATACTCATGGGTATGAGACGATATAGGAGAGTTGCTCATAAGGATGAAATAAAAAATGAGTTTATAGGGTCTTGATTTGTTTATTGTATACCTCAATTGTACCCTTAATCATTTTACTGATTGAATAATCATTTAATACTCTTGTATTTAATGATTTAGCATAATCATTTTGAACTTTTTTGTGATGTATATAAAATTCCAATGCATTCTGTATCTCATCTGATTTTTTTGATTGTATCAATACTCCACTTTTCATATCTTCTATTACTTCAGGTATGCCACCTACCGCGCTTGCAATCACTGGAAGTTGAGCTATACCAGCTTCAAGTATTGCATAAGGTAGTCCTTCCGATAATGATGGCATAAGATAAATATCAAATGCGCGCATGTATTGAAATGCATTTTGTATATTTCCAAATAACAATACATTATTCTCTAATTTAAATTCTGAAATCATTTTCTCAAGAGCTACTCTAGTCTCACCCTCACCAAAAATCGCATATATAATATTTTTATTAGTATCGGTTTTTTTTAGTTCCAAAATTATATTGTAAATACCTTTTATAGCATATTCATAACCCTTGATATGATGTAGCTCACCGACACTGCCAACAATCACCATGTTTTTTGGTGAATTTGCCTTTATTATTTTATCAAATACAGTATTGATTTTTCCGAGTTCATATCGAGCATTGACTTTTGAAAATAATGCTTGATTTTCTATACCGTTATGTACTACGTGAATTTTATTTAAAATAAAAGGCCAATTTTCAACTTGATTTTTCAATGTTTCTGAAACCGCTATGGTTTTATGTGACAGTACCATGGTAAGCCAGTGGAAAAGTTTTATAATAAGTTTCGAAATGAAGGATCTATTTTCATTGAATGCCCAGCCATGAGCGGTGAATACGATATTTTTCACTCCGGTCAATCTACCGATGAATGCACCTATACCTCCTATTTTTGAACTATTCACATGCAATACTTCCGGCTTTATTTTGC
>CAYHFF010000032.1:0-3982 GCA_964355845.1 uncultured Candidatus Saccharibacteria bacterium | reverse complement strand
CCTATACCTCCTATTTTTGAACTATTCACATGCAATACTTCCGGCTTTATTTTGCGAATTATGTTGAAGATTTTTATAAAGACTTTAAAATCCTCAAATAAATTTATATCCCGATTTACAGGCAAATCCCCGCGGGCTTTTACTCCGGCTTCTATAAGCTTATCTATAAGTCGACCATTACTACCAGCCATCACTTCTATGTCATAGTCTGATTTAGGTAAATTTACTGCCAAGTCATATACATATCTCTGTGCTCCTCCCCAATTTGACTTTGTTATAAGTATTAGCACTTTCATATTATCAGAGTACCATTTTTCTTGATTTTTGTGTATTATATCATTTATGAATAGTTTTTATAAAAAAGAGCATATTATACTGTTTTTTGGGGATATTTTGATGCTTATTGCCTCACTTATATTGACCTTAATCCTCAGATATGGTCAATTTCCAAGTACAGATTTACTAAAATTACACCTAATTCCTTTCTCTATTCTTTTTATTGCATTTGTACTTGTCTATTTTATTGCAGGTTTATATGAAAAACATACGAGTTTGTTCAAAGGTAGATTGCCGTATACATTGCTAAATGTACAACTTGTCAACACTATTGTAGGTATTTCATTCTTTTATTTTATTCCTTATTTTTCTATTACACCAAAATTTGTTCTATTTCTTTTTCTAGTTTTGTCTTTAGTGTTTATGTATGTATGGAGAATATTTTTTGTAATTAAATTTAGAAAAGAGAAGAAAATAGATTCAGTGCAGAAGGCAATTTTAATAGCAGATAGTAGCGAATCACAGGAATTGGTAGATGAAGTAAATAATAATTCAAGATACGATATTTCATTTGTAAAAGTTATAAAGCCAAGTGAGAATAAGGAACAAATTATTAAAGAAATCAGATCAATAATAAATGATCAAAATATCTCACAGATAGTGCTAGATACAAATGATAAGAGATTAAATAGCGTAATTCCTCTATTGTACCCAATGGCTATGGAAGGCTTGCTTTTCTTTGATATTGGCAGGATATATGAAAATATATTTGATCGAATACCAATTTCTATGGTAGGGCAAACATGGTTTATAGAGCATATGTCATCTATGGCACCGAAAATTGTATATGATGGTGTAAAAAGACTTATTGATATAGCTGTATCTCTAGTGCTTGGTATTATTTCAATAATACTGTACCCATTGATAATTATTATGATAAAGATAGAAGACAATGGAGAGATATTTAGTTATCAAAATAGAATTGGTCAATACAATAAAATAATAAAAATAGTTAAATTTAGAACAATGACTATTGCAAATGACGATGGAAAATGGGGAACTGTAGAAAATAAAGTAACACATGTAGGAGCATTTTTGCGAAAGACGCGTATTGATGAATTACCACAATTATGGAATGTACTAAAAGGTGATATATCACTGATTGGTCCAAGGCCAGAATTTCCTCAAGCTGTAGCAGAATATAGTCAAAAGATAGCAAATTACACCATAAGACATAGTATAAAACCTGGACTTTCAGGCTGGGCGCAAATATATCATGAGAGACATCCACATCATGATATTGATATTATAGAAACATCAAATAAACTTTCTTATGATCTATACTATATTAAACATCGTTCATTTTTTTTAGATCTTAAAATTGCTCTTAGAACAGTAAAAGTGCTTGTAACATTTGTAGGGAGATAAATCCATTTACTACAAAAATAATTGCAAAAAAGCATTAAATCCCTATAATAGACATATTATGCTTAAAACACGAATTATTGCAGTATTCCTACTTATAAGCGCTTTTGTCATAGGATCATTTGTCTACTATTCACAAGTTAATACAGAATCAAGTTTTTACCGTCCATTTAAATTAGGATTGGATCTAAATGGTGGAACACATCTAGTATATAAAGCAGATGTTTCCAAAATTGCAAATAATGAAATAAATGTCTCTATGCAGGCACTCCGAGATATAATTGAAAAAAGAGTAAATATATTTGGAGTTGGTGAACCTATAGTGCAGATTGAACATGGTGGAGTTCTAGGAAGTAAAGAAGCGCAGGAGAAGCTAATAGTGGAACTTCCCGGTGTTACAGATATTGATGAGGCTGTGAATATGATAGGTCAGACGCCAGTACTAGAATTTCAGATACTTACCAAGGCAGATTCTGATGCTTTTAATGAAAAATATAAAGATAGTAAAATATCTGATGATGAAAAAAATTTAGAATTGATGAAATTATTTAAACCAACAGGTATTACAGGTAGAATGCTCGAAAGAGCCGTATTGGAATTCAATCAGACAACAGGTGAGCCTTCAGTTTCTCTCAGTTTCAATGCAGAAGGTAGAAAACTTTTCGCAAAGACAACAAAAGAAAATGTAGAAAATATAATCGGAATTTTTCTAGATGGCAATCCTATATCTCTTCCAACTGTTCGTGAGGAAATAAGGGATGGAAAGGCTGTTATTTCAGGTTCATTTAAAATTGAAGAAGCCAATCTTCTAGTTAGAAATTTAAATTACGGAGCCTTACCAGTACCAATTGAATTAATATCAACTCAGACTGTAGGTGCTTCACTCGGTCAAAGCGCATTGAATGGCGGTATTAGAGCTGGGATTATTTCACTTATTGTTATTGGAATATTTCTCATAATTTGGTATAGACTATCTGGTTTTATAGCTGTTATATCTCTTACGGTTTATACTATTATTATGCTGGCAATGTTCAAACTCATTCCAGTTACCCTTACGGCAGCTGGTATTGCCGGATTTATTCTTTCAATCGGTATGGCTGTTGATGCAAATGTGCTTATTTTTGAAAGAATGAAAGAGGAATTGAAAAGAGGAAAGGGTATAAGTACTGCTATGCATGAAGGTTTTGCTCGAGCATGGTTATCTATAAGAGATTCAAATACTTCAAGTATTATTACAGGTCTTATACTTTACTATTTTGGAAGTACATCTGTTATTACTGGATTTGCGCTAGTATTTCTAGTTGGAGTACTGGTGAGTATGTTCACAGCTATTACTGCATCTAGAATATTTCTATACGCTGTAGCACCAAAGAATACCAATAGATTCTCCACTTTTCTTATTAGTAACGGATTTACTAGGACTATTACTAATAATTTAATTAAATAAATACTATGTTTGTCGTAAAATACAGAAAACTTTTCTACGCATTATCAGCAATATTGGTAATTGCTTCATTATACGCTATGAGTATATGGGGTTTAAATCCGGGTATAGATTTTAAAGGTGGATCAATTTTTGAAATTGAATATGCTTCTTCAACACCACCTATTCAATCTGAGCTTGTTTCAAAACTTTCTGTACTTGATCTTAAAGAATCAATAAGACAAACCGGCACAAATGGTTATATTATAAGAATGAGGGCAATCAGCCAGGAAGAAAAAACTTTACTTACAAATACTCTAACTTCAAATGGTACGGTGAAGGTTATAGAAAAGAGATTTGATTCTATTGGTCCAGTTTTAGGGACTGAAGCGCTTCGAAAATCAATAACTTCTATCATTCTCGTTATACTCGCTATTGTTCTGTTTATTTCTTATGCATTTCGTCATGTATCAAAACCTATTTCATCTTGGAAGTATGGTCTTGTCGCTATTATTGCTCTTATACATGATGTGATTATACCTGCTGGCGCGTTTTCAATACTCGGGCATTTCAAGGGTTATGAAGTGGATACTCTTTTTGTAACTGCACTTCTTGTAGTTCTCGGTTTTTCTGTGCACGATACTATAGTGGTATTTGACCGAGTTCGTGAAAATTTGAGTCATGGGGCAGATAATACAAAGATGCATAAAGAATTCGATCAAATAGTCGGTGAAAGTATCGGTCAAACATTTACCCGTTCTATCAATACATCTCTCACCACTCTACTCGCCCTTATCGTGCTCTACTTTGTCGGTGGCACATCAACCCAGCATTTCTCGCTTGCGCTCATTATAGGTT
>CAYHFF010000031.1:4155-6309 GCA_964355845.1 uncultured Candidatus Saccharibacteria bacterium | reverse complement strand
CATCTTGACTGTCGGCTCTTTCTGATACTCCACTCCCCAATGCGGAGTCACTATGAGAATATCAACATCAGGACGAAGCTTTTTTATTTCTGCAAAAATATTTTCAAAATTAATATAATTAAATTCATGGAAACCAACAAAGGCAATTTTTATTCCATTTTTTGTGATTATTGTGCTTATTTCATCTTTGTTAAATGGCTCTCCATAGTAAATCATGCCAGCATTACCAATATATCTGCGAGTCTGCTCTAGTCCACTTTTGCCAAAGTTTAAAGTATGATTATTTGCAAGACCTAAAATATCAAAACCGAGCTCGGCGAGCTTCGGCGCGAGAGTGGGATCAAAGGTAAACTGTAATGCTCTATTTTTTAAACTCGTTGTAATCGACGGGTAGTCGGTAAATGGACCTTCAAGATTTACTACTGCTATATCCGCGTCTGTAATCATGTCCTTCATCCCCGCAAAAAATTTATCGAAACCGATTCTCTTTATATTGTTGCTTACATTGCGATCAAGCATCATGTCTCCAAAAATGAGAATTTTTACCTGAGAATAATCTACACCCTTTTTCGCATTATATGAAAAAGTCTTATCTGTTTTATAAATATAAAAAAATCCAGAAACAGATATAGCAATAAAAAGCGATATCGCAACAACTATTTTGTGAATTCTATCTATTTTTAGCTTTCCATTCATCGATTAATTTGTGATTTCCTGAAAGAAGCACCTTGGGCACCTTGTATTTCTTTCCCTTATATTCTACTACTTCTGGACGAGTATATACATCGGGTGATGCAATACGGTTTTCCTCAAGAGATGCATGGTCACCAAGCACTCCCTCTATCTGCCTTGAAATAGTATCTATCAAAATCATAGCAGGAAGCTCCCCGCCAGTAAGTACAAATGGGCCAACTGAAATCTCTTCCACCTTAAAAGCCTTTTTTACCCTTGCATCTATTCCTTCATATCTTCCGCAAATGAAAATAATATCCGTGTATTTACTGGCAAATTCTTTTGCCATATTAGTATTAAATTGTTTCCCTGATGGGGTAAACCAGATTATTTTTACTTTTTTCTTTGTAGTTTTTTTACCCACCGCCTTTGCAATAGCCTTTATCACAGGCAATGCTTCTATAACCATACCCGGTCCTCCACCGTAGGGCTTATCATCCACTCTTCTGTCGGCATAGCTCATACCATTTGTAAAATCGCGGGGATTATAGAATTTTACCTTTATTTTATTATCATCTATTGCTCGCTTTAAAATAGACTCATTGAGATATGAGTCTAGGCTTTGGGGAAATAGGGTGATTATGTGGTAGGTCATTAATGTCAAAGTAACACATATATAAGAATAAGTAAATATCAATAAAGTTTTCAGGAAGACTGCTAGTTATATCCCAACTCATTCACTCTCCCCATCGCCTTATTCATAAAATATACCCAATGATCGCAGTCTTTGTTTTTATTATTTGATTCCCAATTTTTAAAAATTTCATCCGCAGTAGCCCAAGCTAATGTAAATTTCTCATGTTCTTCCAATTCTACTTTAATAAGATCAGTGCTTTTTAGAATAATAAGAAAACAGCTAGCCTTTGCTACTCTATTTACTTTTCTGAGAGAATTATAATAATGGGTAAATGCCTCGGCGAGGAATTCGACATGATGAAAATTATGAAGGCCACTTTCTTCGACAACTTCTCTTAAAACTCCTTCTTGTATATTTTCATTTGGATCAACACCGCCTGAAAATAATCGGAACATTCCGTCTTCTATTTGTTTACCGACTGCGTACTTTTGAGTTTTGGGATCGAAAACAATACCGCATCCTCCATCGCGACGCTCTTCATTTTCTCTTTTGATACCAAATTCAGGAATATTTTCGCTACTATTCATAGTAAACAGCTTATAATCAAATATTCAAATCTGCCATAGCCTCATCCACGGTCTTCGTAGCCTTTTCTGATGCTGGCTTCATGCTACCAACTGGCTCATTGATCTTGAGATTGACCCGCGAATTATTCTTCATACCCACAACACGAAGCAGTGTTCGTATAGCCTTTGCGGTATTTCCTGATCTACCTATTACCTTGCCCATATCTGCTCCATTTACTTCAAGTGTCATAAGAACTCCCATTTCATCCACTGTTCTTA
>CAYHFF010000031.1:0-4145 GCA_964355845.1 uncultured Candidatus Saccharibacteria bacterium | reverse complement strand
GGTTCTATTCGTCCAGCATGGGCATTACGAATTGAAAGACGAGGAGAAAATTATGAAAAGCGAGGAGGATATTTAGCGAAAATACTGTGAGCTTCCGCGCCGAGTCCTTCAAGTGTCATAAGAACTAACATTGCATACACTGTTCTTACTATTTTTACATCATTTGGATTGTCTACAAGCGCCTTCACTACATATTCTAAAAATTGCTGATCAATATTATTCATATCTGTTTTTTCTTAGTGTCTGATAATCTTTATACTAGTTCATTGTACCTTGAGCAGTACTCTAAAACAAAATAAGTTTTCAACAGTGTAAAAACTATGCTTTTACCTCTTCTACTTTAACTTCTTTCTCTGTCTCCTTTTTATCTGACTTTGACTCTGATTTAGTATCGTCCTTTTCTGCCTCTGTTTTTGTCTCTGTCTTTGTTTCAGTTTTTTCTTCTATTTTAACTTCAGTTTTTGCATCTGCTTTTATATCAGTTTTTACCTCTGCTTCCACATCTTTCTTTATCGGAGTTTTCTTTGGCAATGCATTTCTCTTTTTCCCATCAATTGCTTTTCTTGAAACAAGAAAATTGTGAACAGTATCAGAAAGTTGCGCTCCTCTCGCAATATATTCTTTTACTTTTGTCATATCAAACTGTTCGATCTTGTTTTCCTGTCTTGGATCGTATGAGCCGAGAACTTCTATGTATTTGCCACTTTTTGTGCTGTTTTTAGAATCAGTTAAAACAAGACGAAAAACTGGCTCATTCTTTCTTCCTACTCTTTGTAATCTTATCATTAACATGTGGGTGTCATACTATCAGAAGTGTTCAAAAAAGGCAATAATTCATTATTTTAGATTAAACCCTATCTTTTCTTTCGTCTTAACTGGCTCTTCAATAAACTTCTTTATAAAAGAGTAGACGGACATAAGTTCTTTTCCTTGTTTTTCCTGTCTCCGCTCGAGTTCTTCTATTTTGACAGCCAGATCCTTATGTGTAGACAGCATTTCTCTCAATTTTGCGAAGGCACGAATGATAAATATATTCATTTGAACTGCCCTATCACTGTTTAGTACCGACGAAAGCATACCAACACCGAGTTCTGTAAAGACATAGGGCGAATACCTGCGTCCACCACGAGCTATCTTTGAGGTACCAAATTGGTACCTCAAAGATTCGTATTCTTGATCCGTAAGTTGGAACATAAAATCTTCTGGGAAGCGTTTAGGATTACGTATAATAGCGCGATTTAAATGCTTTGTAGTTACCTCATATAGTTTAGCCAAATCAGCATCCAGCATAACCTTCTTTCCACGAATAAGAAATATCTGTTTCTCTATAATTTCTGATGGTATTATAACTGATGAATTGATATCTCTATCCATAAAGATTCTGTTAAATCTATAATAGATAAATTTTATCGTCTTGATTTAAAAACACAATAGTAAAAATTACAAAAATTTTATCAAGATTTCATACTTCTGTGGATAAGGTGTGTATTACTAGAATCATCATAGACATTTCCTATTTTCTTGATATAGTTAAGCTTATATAAAATCATAGCAAAAGCATGAAAGACACAAAGTTTGAATCCGGAAAAACTGTAACAGGCACTATTACGACAAATCGCAAGGGTATGGGTTTCGTGAAGAATTCAGACAATATTGATAACGATATCTTTATTGACGGTCCATATCTCAACACTGCGCTCAATGGCGACAAAGTAGAGGTAAAAATAGATAGCAAAAGAAGCGAAAAGGGACTCACCGGTAAAATCACAAAAATCCTAGAGAGAGCTAGAGATTCTTTTGTCTGTGTAATAGACGCGAAAGATGGTGTTCTCACAGCATATCCGGATGACAAGAAAGCGTATGCATCTATCAGGCTCGGGCAGGAGGATATAAAAAAAGTATCTATAGGCGATAAAGTTTATGTAAAAATGAAAGAATGGACCGATCCAAAAGTAAATCCAGAAGGCGTGATACTGCGCATACTTGGTAAAAAAGGAAATAATAATGTAGAAATGGAATCCATAGTGCTTGAAAAAGGATTTGAAATAGGTTTTCCAATGCAAGTAGAAAAAGAAGCAGATGAAATAGAGAAAAATAAATTTGAAGATATAAAAACAGAAATACCAGAGAGACATGATTTTCGTGATACTTTGACTTTTACTATTGATCCATTTGACGCAAAAGATTTTGACGATGCTATTTCATTTAAAAATCTTGGAAAAATTGACGGCGAGGAAAGATATGAGATAGGGGTACATATTGCAGATGTAAGTCACTATGTAGTAGAAAACACAGAGCTCGATAAAGAAGCATTGAAACGCGGTTGTTCAATATATCTTGTAGACCGCACCATACCTATGCTTCCAGAAGTTCTCTCAAATGATGTCTGCAGTTTGAATCCACATGAAGAAAAACTCACCTTCTCGGCATGGTTTGTGATGAATGACAAAGGTGAAGTCATAGAGCGAAATTTTGGAAAGACAATTATAAATTCAGCTCATAGATATACTTATGAAGACGCGCAAGAGGTGCTCGATAGTAAAGGCAGTGGAGATGATGCGAGCGAAGGCAAGACTGCAAATGCCGGCTTCAAATATTTTGCAGAATTAAATAAGCTCAATGAAATCGCCAAAATATTGCAAAAAGAAAAATTTAATAAGGGCGCAATAGAATTTGAACAGGAAGAAATAAAATTCAAGCTCGATATTGACGGTAAGCCTATAGGAGTCTACAAAAAGGAGCGCCTCGATACCCATAAGCTTGTCGAGGAATACATGTTGCTTGCAAATCGCGAGGTGGCAAAATACATTTATGATGCAATAGCAAAAAATAGCAAGAAAAATGGCAGAAAAGACACGGGATCAATTTATAGAATACACGATTTTCCCGATCAAGAAAGAATGCTGGAGCTTTCTACTTTTGTAAAAGCCTTGGGATATGATTTACCAACAAAAGATGGCAAAGTCACAGCGCAAAGTATAAAAAATCTATTAAAACAAATCACAGGCACTCCTCATGAAGCGCTACTTAGTACCGCTATTATCCGTTCAATGCAAAAGGCAGTTTACTCTACAAAAAACATAGGGCATTTTGGCCTTGCTTTTGAATATTATACGCATTTTACTTCCCCTATTAGGCGTTATCCTGATCTTCTTATACAAAGAATACTACAGAGACATCTGATGCATGAGCCTTTTGGTGATAGTGAAATAGTAGCTTTTCAAAACATAGCAGAAAAGTCCACAGCGAGAGAGATAGACGCCGCGAGCGCGGAGCGAGAATCAAAAAAATTGAAACAGGTAGAATACATGTCTGATAAAATAGGTCAGATCTTCGATGGCACTATAAGTGGAGTATCGGATTATGGTATATATGTAGAGGAAAAAGAAACAAAATCAGAAGGTATGATCAGCATACGAAATATCGGCGATATATTCAAGGATTTTTATGAATTTGATAAAAAAAAATATTCAATAAAAGGACAGAAAACTGGTAGAAAATATACCCTAGGTGATGCAATCAAATTTAAAGTAATATCGGCAGATCTTGATAAAAAAACTTTGGACTTTGTGCCGGTGTAGGAAGAGTAGAAAAGTAGTTGACTTGAAAAATAGCCTTTGTTAGTATTGACTATGTATTTGGCATTCGCCACGTCCACCCGTCTCGCAAGAGGCGGGTGATTTGTCTATAGACCAAGGATTAGAAAAAAGAAAACCGCACATTTTTTGATGTACGGCCGGAGTCTGGAAATTGATCCAACTCCTATGCGACTTAGCGCATGATTTGCTCCGTAAGGAGCCTGTCTTTTTTCTCAGTCCAACGACCGAAAAAAGTTCCACCAACCAACCCTAGCCCAGCGAAGAACATGGCCGTGAGGACAATGTCTTTGTTGAGAACTGCCACAACCGTCCCTACTATGTAGAGAAGACTGTAACCGACTATAACGGAACCAAGCACCAGATTTGCAATTTTGGCTTTCATAACTTTTAACTTGATTGAGTTGACTTACAGTAAAAGGATTTAATCCGCTTGGCAATTGCCAGCAAGTCGATTATCTCCCTTATTCTGTATTCAACTCATATATTTCGAGGAGATCTAGTTACCTTTGAAGTAGGACAGTAGAATTAATGCATTAGCAAAAATTA
>CAYHFF010000030.1:0-6732 GCA_964355845.1 uncultured Candidatus Saccharibacteria bacterium | reverse complement strand
ACAGTTCCCGGCGCGCCCATTACTAATATTCCCTTTTGTATGACTGCGCCAATATCTAGAATCTTTTTAGGATTTTTTAAAAAATCAACTATCTCAGCAAGTTCTTGTTTTGCTTCTTTTGCTCCTGCAACATCTTTAAATGTTACTTTTTCTTTTTTATCATCGGGAAGAGTCATCCTAGCTTTTGATTGACCAAATGAAAACGCTTGCATGCCTGCGCCTTTTACTTGCCTAGACAAATACCAGATTATAAATATTATAAAAATAACTGGAAATATAAATGGCACCAAATTAGACACCCAATACCCTATTCCGCTTGGACCCACAATATCAATTTTAATAGTATTTAGTTTTTGCACATTTACACCATATCTTTCAAGTGTTTCAGTAATAGATGAATCACTTTCTTTTAATGCTTTTTTTATAGCCTTATCAATATATTCAATTTCCAATTCATCGCCTTGAACTTTTATAGTTGCCACCTTTCCAGCATCAATATCTTTTGCCAAATCAGAAATCGCTATGCTATTTGTCTTTATATTCTGATCAACAGCAAGCGAGTATAGACTGGTAATAATAAATAGTATCAATACTCCAAAAAGCATGGAGTTGATAAATCCAAATCTTCCATTTTTCTTCTTTCCTTTCTTGTTTTTAGTATCTGTTTTGATTTCCTTACTCATGTGATGATTATACTGAAAATTCATAAAAATGCTATGATTATGCAAATATGAGCCAATCACTTATATACAATAAAAAAATAAGCCTTGATTTTGAAATACTAGAAAAATTTGAAGCTGGTATTGAGCTTATTGGACCTGAAGTGAAAAGTCTTCGCAATAATCAAGGGTCTTTACTAGGTTCACATGTCACTATTCGTGGTGGTGAAGCTTTTATTATTGCTATGAATATTCCACCATATCAAATAAAAAATACTGCCGAAAATTATGACCCAAAGAGAAATCGTAAAATTCTTTTAAAAAAAATAGAGTTGAATAGACTAGCATCACTTGAAGTAAAAAAAGGTTTGACAATAGTACCTGTTTCAATGTATAATAAGGGTAGAAAAATAAAGGTGGAAATCGCTATAGTTCGTGGCAAAAAGAAATATGACAAACGCCAGGACATCAAAAAGCGAGATGTTGATAGAGAAATTAGGAGAGAATTTTCGGATCGTTGACAATAGTAAAGATTGAGGAGCTGACTGAGAAGGAGTTGTATGAGCAGGCCTTTCGCAGGACACGAAGGTGTCCGAGAAGAGCAAAAAGCCAGCAGGCTTTTATGCGAGCCTGCGAATGCAACTACCTTCGAAGTCAGCCTTTAGTCTTTTCAAACACATGGGGATGAAAGGCCTCGACAGTTGAGGTACTTCATATTGCGCATTGTAGAGTTCTGTTAACTCTCTAAACTGACAGAAATGTTAACTGCTAAATCAGCAATTACAAAAGTAAAATCAGCTGTGTCTCCATATTTTGGATCACAGAACTTTACTTTCGCTTACGCAACAGTTTAATACTGTTCCCTAAGTGACATTCCATGAGAGTATGATCTATGCTCTTGTAGGGGTGATATAACTTAGATCTAGGACTATCTTGACTTCCCTCTTTATAGTCTGAAACTTCGGGAATCGCTTATATATATTTTGTTTACTTTATAGTATATAAGTTAAAAGGAGGCGACTCCGCTAAAGCATTCTATACAATGTAGAAACGATATGAGATTTCATCTGCACCTGGGTTCGATTCCCAGCATCTCCACAGACAAATATAAAGAGCGTCCGCTAGGATGCTTTTTATCTTTGGATGCTATATTGAGTATAAAATCCATGCTACAATTCACTCATAATTGAATAAAGACTCAATTATTTATCACTAATTTAAATCAATATATATGTTAATAACAATCGCTTTCATTCTCATAGTGCTCTGGCTTGTAGGATTTATTGGATTGCATGTATTGGGTTCATTTATCCATATCTTACTTGTCGTTGCAATCATTATGTTTCTTATTCGTATCATACAAGGAAAAAATCCCATACAATAGAACTGCTAGAATTTTTATTTCTTTTCCTTCTCTCCATCTTTTCCTCCTTTTTTATCATCCTTTTTTTCTTTCGATTTCGAAGCAAAAAATATATACCCGAAAATAATTATAATTATAAGAGATGTTATATCTTCCATATTTTTATATATTATAACATTTTTAATTTACCTCCTCACAAACAGCGGTTTTTCTGGCATTTTTCCCTTCTCTATACCTTCCAATATAATCTTTGAAGTTTCAGGAAGTATCGGAGTTAATGCTTGGGCAATATAGTAAATAGAAGCCAAACAAAAAGATATTTGCTGTTTGCCTTTTGCTTCATCTGTTTTTACAGTTTTGAATGGCTGATATTCTTGGATAAACTTATCTACTTCGGCAATACGAAGCCATATATCATCACAGACTTTATTTATTTCAAAAGAGTTATAAAATTGTAAATGTTTTTCTTTATCAAAATCAGATGCAGACTTCAAGTCGAGACTTACACTACTTACCTCTACCATTTTCATTACTCTACTTACTAGATTTCCAAGTCCATTTGCAAGATGAGCATTGTATGATTCTTTGAATCTATCCATAGTAAAAGGACTGTCCTCAAATGGATGCGATTCTCTTGCAAGATAGTATCTCATAGCATCAGTACCGTATTCTTTTACAATATCGATAGGATTGATAACATTTCCGAGGGATTTACTCATTTTTATTCCGCCATCACCGGTCAAAAATCCATCAATAACTATTTGTCGAGAATTAGGAAGCCCCACAGACATAAGCATCGCCTGCCACATAGCAGACTGCTGACGTAGATTGTCTTTTCCACAGTACTGAACAACATTTTCTGCATCAACCCAAAATTCATTGAATTTTTTCATATCATCTGGCCAGCCAATATTAGATATATAGCTGACCAGCGCGTCAAACCATACATACATAACATGCTCGGAATCATCAGGAACTTCTACCCCCCATGGCATTTTATTTTTTAGTCGAGATATACTGAAGTCCTGCAATCCCCTTTCAACAAAAGCTTTTATTTCATTGAACCTCGATGAAGGGATGACAAAATACGGATTTTTAGAATACATATCAAGAAGAGGTTTTTGAAATTCAGAGAATTTGAAAAAATAATTTTCTTCATCTATTTCTTCAATATTCATAAGTGGATGCAATGAACATTTACCTTCAGTAAGCTCTGATTCTGTTTTTTCCAGCTCGCAACCAATACAATATTTTATTTTATAATTCTTTTTATAAATAAAACCATTGCTTTTGCATATTTTCCAAAAAGTCTGCGCTGAGAGAACATGTTTGCTGTCTGTGGTTCTTATAAAATGTATACTGGGTAAAATACCTAAAATTGGCAGAAGTTCTTTAAATTTCAATGATGAATCATCTGTATATTTTTGAGTATCTACACCGAGTGCTATAGCATTTCTATGTATTTTTGCTCCATGTTCATCAGTACCAGTATTAAAAAAGACATTATACCCTGACTGAATCTTGAATCTTGCAATAATATCGGCACGGATAATTTCCATAGCAAAACCAACATGTGGTTCAGCATTTACATAGGGTAATGTAGTTGTTATATAGAAATTTTTCATATTTTATATAGGCTTAGATTATAGCAGAATATTTGATAGATTATTTTATAGATGTGACGACTATTATTTGAATGTTAGCAACTTTGCAAATCTTTCTTTATTTTCATCATTTTCTTTATACGGACCTATTATAGCCATATTTAACTTTTCATCAACAAAAATTTTCTTTGCAATTTCTTTTATTTCCTCTACAGTGACTTTTTGTATTTTATCTATTTCCGTCTGTGGTAAGTCTACCCTACCCTTCAATATCTGATTTATCGCCACATATCCAGCTCTAGAATCAGATGTTTCAAGACCTAAAATAAAAGAACCTGACATATAGTCCTTAACTTTTTTCAACTCTTGTTCTGATATCGGCTCATCTATTATTTTCTTACATTCAGATATAATTACAGAGATCACTTCATCAATTCTCTTTGTATCAATACCTGTAGAAATTGCGAGTAGACCATGATCTGTTGAAACATCATGACTTGCTTTTACATAATACCCTACCCCCATTTCTTCACGAAGCTTCTGAAATAGTCTGGAACTCATACCACCACCCAAAAGTGTTCCTAACACAGATAGCACAGTATCGTATTCACTTTTAGCATTAAATGATCTGACGCCTATCACTATATGAGCTTGATCTGTTTCTTTAAATTTAAAAACAAGTTTTGGAGATTCCTGCACTTCTATAACTTTTATTTTTTTTGACTTATTGGACACGGAAATATTTGAAAATAACTTTTCTATTTTATCTATAGTCTCTTTTTCATTAAAAGAACCAGAAACTGTGACAATGGTAGAATCTGCAACATAATGCTCTTTTATGTATTTTTCAAAATCATCTCTTTTAAAACCTTTTACACTTGCTTCATTGCCAGCAATACTCCATCCAGCTGGCTGATCCCCATAGACTAGATTGGTAAATATCTCATGCACATGTTCATTTGGCATGTCTTTGTACATCCTTATCTCCTCAACAATTACCCCTTTTTCTTTTTCTATTTCTTTATTATCAAGTAGTGGATTTAGATATATATCAGAAACAATATCTAAAGCTTTATCTATATGATTTAAACTAACTTTTGCATAATATCCAGTATATTCATTTCCAGTGAAAGCATTGAAATGTGCGCCGAGGGATTCTAGTTCATGAGCAATATCTATTGCCCTTGGTCTTTTTGGAGTGCCTTTAAAAACCATATGTTCAAGAAAGTGAGACAATCCACTAGTCTCCTTTTTTTCGTATTCAGAACCAGTTTCTACCATGACAAGAACTGTTACTGCCATATTGTCAGGCATTGGCACTGTTATTATTCTCAAGCCGTTTTTTAGAGTTGTTTTATTGAATTTCATGATTCCATCACTGTATCATATTTGAAAAGTTTTTGCCGAAGTTTGTATATTATAGTATATAAAAAAATTTGACCCTCATCCACTTGTTACAGTTTCAAAGGGTCAAAGAGTCCAAGTGTCAAGGTAACAGAGTTACTGACACTAAGGACTTGCAGGAGATGACCTGACCGCCTGCACCCCACTGGCGGTCGCCCTCGAGCCCGCTGGCAAAGACGTTCCAGCCACGGCCATCGCGCCAAAACGCATACACGGCACATTCTTCTCCATTCACATCAATTGCGCGGAAAAGATTTGCGCAACCGTTCACGAGAAGTCGGCGATTCTTGCCGTTAGGCTTCTCACCTTTAGGCTGTTGAGTCAACATCCAATAGATCTGTGACATAATCACGATCCGTGGAGCAGGCTGCTCGGGTGTCATCTCTGCGAACTTAGCTGATATGCGGAACCTGCTGATAGCAACCTTGGCTTCGTCAGTAGGTTTGTCGGTAATCGACATGAACAATGACTTGAAGTTGGACCCGAAGTCCCAAAACTTCACATCAGGGTTGGTAGTCGTGAATTTCTCTACGACTACAAACTCCAGCTGGGCAGGGATGGTTAGATCGGCGATCCACTCGAGGATTGTCTCCTTGGCCACTTCAACAGCGACAAAGAAGTTTTTGGTCAGAGCACTGAATGCTTGCCAGAAAGGGTGATCCTTCTTCTCGATTGCCTCCTGAAGAAGATCATGATCCACATCTGGAGTCATGAGACGTTCTGCAACCTGTCCACCCATCTCGAAACACTGCTTCGGACTTGATTTATCACTCATAGTTTATGATCGCACCAGACGCTGACTATCCACTGTATCTGAAAACACCTAGGTTTGCCCTAGCTTGTTTTAGATTCATCAGTTTCAAGCTGACGATATGGCTGCGAAATATAACCTACTATGTAAGGATAAATACCTATAATAATAGTCTTTATTTCACAGCCATAGCTGTCATCAGATCGTGTAAAAGAACCCTATTTACTCATTGTGTTATACACCTATTTTAGCCATTTTGTCAAGTCTTCAATCTTTACCCTTTCCTGCCCAATGGTCAAACTTTTCCCATAATATCAACATACTCTTGTACGGAGATGCCGAGCACGCGAAGATTGTTGCGTATGACAAAGATCGGAATAGCGGAAGTTTTAGGAATGACCACAGGGCGCTTGAGTCCCGTCCTGCCCCAGATGCGATGATCGCCTTTTTCACGGAGAAGCGTACAGCCGACGAAGGTTAAAAACTTCTCAAAGTGTTTCCAGTCTGTCGGGGTCAGGCCGGACATACTTTACGCCGGCATCGGCACATTAAACATCTGCGTATCCTGTGCCACGACTGTCGGCGGATTCCATCCGCTGTTCTGCTTGTTCCAACCAAGATCAGACAAGACGCTTTCAAGCGTACCCATACTGAGACACTCCTCAAAGAATATACCGACTACCTCGCTAAGACGCTTTTTAGCCTGTTCAAAAGTATCTCCTGATGTAGAAAGATCAAGCGCAGGAGTATACGCCACGAATTGATCGCCTTCGCGAAGAAACGTTACGGGTAATGATGCTTGAAAGTTGATTTTCTTCATGGCTTTATATTACCGTAAAGACGAGGGGAAGGCAATTAAATTTAAGATTTGCAAACTTTATGTTGCTGTTTAAATATGATCTAGTTACCTTTGAAGTAGGACAGTAGAATTAATGCATTAGCAAAAATTAA
>CAYHFF010000029.1:0-6832 GCA_964355845.1 uncultured Candidatus Saccharibacteria bacterium | reverse complement strand
CTTCCGATCTTGTTCTGTTAAGTTGTTTTCGTTGAGGTTGTTCATATTCTTCCAGTTAAAAGGCCTAGTAAAAAACTGACTATTGCAACTGGCACTCCGACTATTAGTCCAACATAAATCTGTTCCTTATTTCTCTCCCAGAAATTCTTTCTGTTGTTTCTCATTTCAAACTCTATAATTGGCTCTGACGGCATATACATTTGAAATGATGAGACGAAACATAAAAAAGGTAAAGTCACTAGCATGAAAGAAATTACCCCCGATGAATAAAAAACAACTTTTAATATCTCTACGTTGCCTCTCCATATCGCTATCAGTGCAAAAAGAGACAATACTCCTAATACAGACATAATATCACTAATCAACTGACGAAGGCGTAAAAACCTACGAGGAGAGGCATTGAAAACATCGGAAATCATGTTGATGGCACCTCTAATTTGCAATGAGTCATCAGCTGCATAAAATCTAGAGGAAAATCGTCGTACTTCCACAGAAAAGTAAGGCGTACTAATATGAAAAGATAGATTGTTAGATGGTTTGTGATTCAATGGAATACTTGAAATATTTTCTGAATCAAAATTATCAAAAGTTATTTTTAATTCTCGACCATTTAAATCGTTTTTTAGAATTGATTCAATAGCCAAAAGTTCATCTCGGAACAGATGGGGTGGTTTCGTGTATTCAATTATGAGAGTCTTATCTTTTTTCATATATTCAAATTAATTTTGCTAATAATTGATCTCTCAATTTTTTAAGATCTGCATTTTCATCTTGGATAGCATTCATCATTTTAAAAAATGGCTTTATTTTTTTCTTAAATTCTCCTAAAATTTCTTTTTCTGGACAGCTTATCTTTATGTTTTTGATTGTTTTTGAGTTGACTGCAGTCGCAATGGACGATGTACTTCCCAAGGAATCATAATTATAAATTTTCATTATTAAGTATAGATATTCTGTGAACATAGACATGTTTTCCCTAATCACAAGGTGAGCAATTGCTTCATTAGACAACATCTCCTCTGTTGTTATGGCAACTTTACCCATCGTCAATTTGAAACTCACGACTAAGGTATTTTTAGGAATTAGGGGTATATTAAATCTATCAACAGCCTCTCTTGTTAGATACTCATCCGTCTTTGATATAAAAATACCTCCAACACCCAAGTCTTTAATAGAAATCCATTTTTTATCTTTAGGATTTCTTGAAAACCATTTTTGCTCTTGTCTTGGTGGTGTCCTGCCAATAGAAATATTGCAGATAGTATCGAGGTTTGTGACACCCCACCCTTCAGGAATTTTACCCATTTCACTCTCAACCATTTTTATTTTTTCATACCCAGGAAAGCGGAAGTTTACAAACCACTCTTTAAAAATAGTCTGCGCCACGGTCTCAAGATTTTTAATTATCTTGTTGTTATTTTCAATCTTTTCATCATAAGCACTCAAAATTTCAGCTATTCTCTTTTGGACCTCCCAGTTTGGAATATTAAAGGTATAATCGCGTAACTGGGCTAATGATACATTTTTTATTGTACTGCCATTAGCATTACTTTCTATATGTTTCTGAAATCTATAATCTAGCAAAACATAGTATATGTAGTCTGAAACAAATTCTTTTTTTACGTTAATATAACAGGCACTTTTACCTAGAACGCATCTTTCACCTCTATATTTAGCCAAATTACCTATTGTCCCATTTATAGAGAGAAGGAGTGTTCCAACCTCTAATTCTTTTTTATGTTTTATATATTCCACTTCATCAACCATCCTTGTTTCTGGCTTGATTGAAATATAGCCATTATTCAGATTGTTTCCATTAATAAATGGGAAAGAACCTAGATCATTATAATGAGGTGTTCCATGTAACCCATCACCAATTCTACTAGCAATATCACCCAGTTTAATTTCCTGCCTATGCTCCCTATTTATTTGTTCCAGTAATTTGCTCATATAATTATTTTGAAACCACTTATTTTTTCACAACTTCTAATCTCTCTATTCCATATTCCTCACACTCTTTTTCATATGCAATAACACACTCCATCATTTTCATAAAGTATTCCTCTTGTGTCATATCTTCTCTCTCTTCCTCAGAATATTTCCTAGAAAAATCACGCTCTCCTAACATACTCGGCAATTCCTCCCAAAAATTCTGTTCATCATATTCCTCATGTAAACGAGTCGCTTCTGGAGGTTCCTCCTCACCATTAGAGAACTCTAATCCCGCCTCAAAATCATCCGGGAAACCAAAGTCTTTGGCAAAAGAATAAATATAGTTTGTAATCTCATCATATTCCCTCATGTAAGGATCACCCTCCTGCCCTGTCCTTTGCGCATTTGCCATCCAGTTACCGAGATAAACAGCTTTTGCAAGTGACTCGTATTGTTTTTTAGTAAGATTTATCTTCATATGTTTGAATGTGGATAACTATTGACTTTCTTACCTAAGAGTCCTATAATGCTCATAGGAGTATGCAATAACAACTTACAAGACGCTTTGGTGTTCCCTCGGAAGATCCGGGGCTTGAGCCAGAGAATACCGTCCTGTGAGACCGCTACTTCTACCAAAGAATGTCTGCCCCGGCAGGCTTTTTTTGTTTGTAAGTGATATTTATTCATATATTTGTGCACCGAAAAGCTCCTTACCTTCACTCATAATATTTCCTTTTAATAATGTATAAAATTCTTTTCCAGCAGGTTTTTTTTCTAGATAATAAGCAAGCGCTCCTGAAATCCAATCGGCTATTTGAATATTAACATAGGCGGATGAATCAACCATTTCAATTTGAATAGTAGTATCCTTAGGAAGATTGGGCAACACTCTCGCTTTTATGATATCCTTAAAATCCTTTGATTTCATCCCAGAAAGTCGTCGTCTGTCGCAAAAAACCCTAAAGTCTTTATCGACTACCGGAAAATACATATCCAATAATTCACCTACCACATTTGTATAGAGTAGTCCTTCCTCAAATTTACTCTCTTTTCTATATTTTGTAGGAATATTGTTTCTCAGAAGATAGATATATCTGATACGAACATCAAGTTTAGAGATATACCTCAATGTCTTCAAGCGAAGTTCGTCAGTAATACCTGTGGCAGACCATTTTATTTCGTTCAAGTTTTTCATCTTCCTTGGAAAATGCTGTCTGTAGAAAGTACGGAAATCTTTAGCGGTGCGCTTTGGATCACCTATAGTAAAAGATCCAATCACAAAATACTCTTCATGATTATGTTTAGTAAAATTTCCGCTTTCGTCTAAGAAAATATACATATATTTAAAATCCTAATTCCTTAAGATTATTTTCAATCTCTCTTTCTAATTCGCGACCTTTTGTAAATCCCTCCCGAAGTTCACTTGAAAGCTTTCCCATTTTCTCTTCAAATGAGACTCCGTCATCTTCAATATCGGCAAGTCCAACATATCTACCAGGAGTGAGGACGTATCCATTCTTTTTTATTTCCTCAGTATTTGCAGATCTACAGAATCCTGAAATATCTTCATACTTTGGAGCTCCTGACTCACCACGCCACGCACGGACAGTATCCGTAATCTTCTTAATATGTTCTTTATTGAAAGTCACTTGCTTGCGAGAAATCTGCTCAAAGGTTTCTCGGGCATCAATAAATAGTGTTTCGCCTTTACGTTTTCGGAAGCGATCACTGCCTTTATTTTTTGCCAAGAACCACAGAGATACGGGAAGCGATACGTTGTAGAAAAGTTTTGAAGGGCAAGAAACGATAACATCCACAAGATCAGCTTCGATGAGCTTTTGTCGAAGATCTCCTTCTTTGCCCGATACAGCAAGTGCACCATTTGGCATGACGAATCCTGCCTGTCCGTTGGGTGATAGGTGGTGGGCAAAGTGCTGGACCCACATGAAGTTTGCATTTCCAGATGGAGGTGTACCTAGAATTATACGAGGGTCGTTATCAGAAAGCTTTGAAGGTTCCCATTCAGCATTAAATTCAGGATTTGCAATCACAAAATCTGATTGAAGATTAGGAAATTTATCATCATAGTAAGAATTACCTAGCTCGATTTTTCCCGAAAGCCCACGAATAGCAAGGTTCATCTTCGCTAGCTTTAATGTCGTAGGATTGCTTTCTTGTCCATTAATAGAGAGTTTTGATGGATCCATCTTATGGTCAAGTAGATATTCAGCAGTAGAAACGAACATGCCTCCACTTCCACACGCAGGATCAAATACCCTTGCGCCTTCGTAGGGTTTAAGAATTTCTACAAGTAACTTAACAATGGGTCTAGGTGTAAAGAATTGCCCTCCGCGTTTTCCTTCTGCTGAGGCAAAGTTTCCTAGAAAGTATTCATAAATGCGTCCGAGAATATCTTTTTCACGGTCAAAATTATGATCAAAAGAAATACGAGAAAAGATATTTACCAACTCACCAAGCACCGTGTAATCAAGGGTTGTTTTTGTATAAATCTTGGGAAGTACTCCCTCAAGCTTTTCTAGATTATCTTTTTCAATCAAATCCATTGCCCCATCAAGAATCTTTCCTAACCCAGGATTCATTACTTTTGCCTGCAAATACTCCCAACGAGACTGTAGAGGAACATAGAATACACCCTCTGAAGTATAGAAGTCTTTTGTTTCAAGGATCGCTTTGCGGGCCTCATCAGTTGGAACATAAAAATCTTCATTCTTTTTATCACGAGTCATTTCTGCAAGAACTTCCCTGCGCTTATTAAACGAATCAGAGATATACTTCAAGAAGAGTAGACCTAAAACAATATTTTTGTATTCAGAGACATCGATATTTCCACGGAGTCTATCAGCCGCCGCCCAAAGTTCTTTCTCAAAACCAAGATCATGGTGATTATTTTTATTAAGGATATTTTCGGTATTCTTTTTCTGTTCATTTTGTATGCGATCCTGTATAATCTTAGACAAAGAAATCTTTGGTATTAAATATGTTGGTTTTAATGAATCACCAATATTTTCAGCCTTTATCTCACCTTTCTTAATCTTTTGGTGAATAGCAATGCGAGTAATACCGAGCATCTTGGCGAGCTGTGTGGGGGTTACAAATTTGGATCTATCGATTGACATAGACCAAGCCTAGCAGATTATTGTATAAAATGCAACTAATATAACTTAACACATGTTAATTGATTACTCTAAAATCACTAGAGAACTTCTCTACCACTTCACCCTCCTTCTCATATACCCCTTCCCAACCAAATACCCATAAACCTTCCAAACATCATCAAAGATTTCTTGAGGAATTTGAAAACCTTTTTGGGGATACTCTTTAATGTGCTGCATTGCATATCGCCTACCATTTTTAGAGTATTTTTTAAAGCTTCTCCACCACAAAACCTAAACCTCCATATCCATTTCCATATAAAACTGTGAGCCCTTACCCTCACCATCAGACTCCGCCCAAATATGCCCTTTATGAGCATTGACAATATCCCTAGCCACATAGAGCCCAAGCCCTGTTCCATATATATTTTGCTTATTTGCATTATTTGCTCTAACAAATTTTTCAAATAGCTTTGGTATGACTTCCCCAGCAATTCCCACACCAGTATCCTTTATAGCAAAGAGTATTTTTCTCCTACTAATATCTTTTGACAGTATCACTTCAATAGAACCGCTTGGAGTATATTTCATAGAATTATCAATGAGATTCGCAATAACTTGTTTCAATTTATCCCTATCAGCACGAATCATAAATCTTTCATTAGGATTCTGTGGAATTGTATTAAAAACAAAATGCAAACCACTTTTCTCAATATTTGGCTTGAGTTCACCTATGACACTGTCTATCATCTCCTTGAGATTTATCATTTCAAAAGAATATTTCATAGTGCCGAGTTCAATTCTAGAAATATTCAGATAATCATCGACAACATTAGTGAGGGTTTTTGAAGATTCAAATATACGACTCACTGCCTCTTTTATCTCATTATTCACCGGACCCATTTCCCCTTCTATAATAAGAGAAGAGTAACCTTTCATAGCAGTGAGAGGAGCGCGCAACTGATGAGTAGCAAGAGAGACGAATTCAGATTTTTGACGATCAAGATCTAGGAGTTTAACATTTGCTTTTCTCAAATCAACAGCCAGTTTCTCAATTTTCTCTCTCTGATCCACCTCATGAATCACAGATCGGATGAGGAAGAGTCCGACGGTTAAAAGTAGTAACAGCATAGAACCATTAATTACTTGTTCATTTAAAGAGTCTGAAATCAAGAATCTTACAAGAGTAAATACCCAAATTAATAATACCAGTAGCTGTGTTGCAATTATTTTTATATTAAATAATTTATATTTTATTACTGCAATTGTTACAGATGATATAAAAATAATTAAAAAATACGGACCAAAATTAGCATAATTTGAAATACCATATATTGGCAAAATAAGGTTTGTAAAACTTCCAAATACTGCAGATATTATCATACCCCATGTAATATATTTTACTTGAAGTTTTTGTGATTGGTTAAATTCTCTATACCTACTATATAAGTTAAATATTGAATAGATAACTATACAAAAAAAATATGGAGCAAATAAAACGTATAGTACTCCTGTTTCAATTGTTGGTATATTACCAGAATTATTATAAACTCCGCTGATATTAAAACTAGTTGGAATTAGTAATAGAATAGTCAAAATAATGACGATATGTAAAATCTCTATTATTGGTTTAATCTTTTTCTCTATTGGAAAAATTATAGATAGTCTATATAAAGAATAGCAGAAAAATAGCGGACCAATAATTGTTATTTGACTCCAAAAAAATATATTTATTATATCTGTTGATATATCTGTCATTAGGTTAGTAAATATCCATAAGACTAGAC
>CAYHFF010000028.1:0-7023 GCA_964355845.1 uncultured Candidatus Saccharibacteria bacterium | reverse complement strand
TTTTACAAATCAGTATTTGGCGGAGAGTTTGCAAAGATTATTCGTTTCAAAGACCTAGTAAACCCTGAATTCCCAGTTGTGGAAAAAGAAGAAAATAAAATTATGCATATTGCTTTACCTATCGGTAAAAGTAGTATATTGATGGCAAATGATGTTCCGGAAATTATGGGAAAAACAAATGAAAATGAGAATAGAAGTAAAATTGTAATAAGTGCAGAAAGTAAAGAGGAGGCTGATAAATTATTTAATGGGCTTTCAGCAGGTGGAAGTGTTGAATTTCCTATGGGTGATAGTCCCTGGGGTTCATACTTTGGTATGTTTAGAGATAAATATGGTATTGAATGGATGGTGGACTTTGATCCAAAATATAAAGGACAAATCTAATTGAAGAAAAAAAACGACGAGTAAATATAGAGATTGATGTCATGATGGGTATATTCTGGCAAAAAATATTGGAAAATGATAAAATTAAAATATGAAAATAACACTTTGTGGCAGTATTGGATTTTATAAAGAAATGGAATCAGCCAGGGATGAGCTGATCAAAAATGGTAATGAAGTAAAAATACCGGAGCTTACTCTCGAGGTTCCAAAAGAATACGTTGGTGGTAAGAAAGTTTACTTAGGTCAATTCATTGAACAGAATGGTGGCATCGATGCTTTTCCAGCTGGCCATAAAATATGGGATATGAAAGAAGGTGCTATAAATGATCATTATGAAAAGATTGATTGGTGTGATGCTGTGCTTATTATCAACCATGATAAAAGAGGGATTCAGGGTTATATTGGTGGCAATACACTTATTGAAATAGGTGTAGCATTTTATCTAAAGAAAAAGATTTATATTTTGAATCAAGTATCTTCAGAGCTTTCTTATAAGCAGGAAATCATGGGTATGAAGCCGACAATACTTGATGGTGATATATCAAAAATATAAAGCAATGAAAATTATTCTTAAAATATATGAATAACAACATACCTAAAAATGAAGAAGAATTCAAGAAAAAACTAACACCCGAGCAGTATGATGTTTTACGGCAGAAAGGCACAGAGGCACCTTTTTCAGGAAAATTGATTCATCCCGACAAAGATGGCTTCTATAAATGCGCCGCTTGTGGCAACCCGCTCTTTAAAGCTGAAGCAAAGTTTGATTCTGGTACCGGCTGGCCGAGCTTTGATGAAACACTTCCTGGAGCTGTAAAAAACATCGATGACGTATCTCATGGAATGAAAAGGACAGAGACGGTATGTGCAGTCTGTAATTCTCATCTTGGACATGTTTTCGAAGATGGTCCGACAAAAACAGGAAAGCGGTACTGCATGAACTCGGTATGCTTTGAAGACTTTAACACAAAATAATATGAATGAAAACATAAATAAAAAGATCGTACTCGCAGGTGGTTGTTTCTGGGGGCTTGAGGATCTTATTAGGACTCAGCTTGGAGTAGTAACTACCGAAGTTGGCTATACCGGTGGAAATAATGAGAATCCAACATATAATAATCATCCAGGCCACGCCGAAGCTGTAGAGATTGAATATGATTCGACAAAGACATCGTATAAAAATCTTCTCGACTTCTTCTTTCAGATTCATAATCCCACAACACTTAATCAGCAGGGTGGCGATCGAGGTACGTCCTATCGTTCCACTATTTTTTATGGAAACGAAGAGGAGAAAAAAGAAGGAAAAGATTTTATTGAAATCGTGAACAATTCAAAACGCTGGAAGGATCCGGTAGTCACAACTCTGGAACCGCTCAGCACCTTTTACAAAGCTGAAAGCTATCATCAGGACTATTTACAGAAAAATGTAGGCGGTTATACCTGCCACGCAATATATTTTAATAGTTATCTAAAATAATAGTATGCATAATTTTAAACATCTACCAACAAAAACAATTCCCATTATTTTGTCACTGCTTTTGCTTGTACTAGGTGTTGCATATTACAAACATACTTCTTCTTTCGCGTCGCAAAGTGTGTCGGAAAATGTCTCAAATAAGGATCTCCATTTAATTTGATACTAAATTATACCCCATGATACAATTCACTCCAATGAAGACAAATATCTACATCGACGGCAACAATCTCTATCGCGGAGCCAAGGAGCTCGGCTTTGATATTGAATATAAGAAGTTCAGAGGATGGCTACGGCAGAAGTATAATGCGACTAGTATCTACCTTTTCATCGGCTTGGTCCCTGATCGGGTGAAATTTTACGAGCATCTACAGGAGTGTGGCTTTATTCTAGTATTTAAACAAACGGTGTCCGTGGGTGGAGTTGTGAAAGGAAACTGCGATGCCGAATTGGTACTGAAAGCAACTTCAGACTTTTACACAAAATCATTTGATAAATGCATTCTTATCACCGGTGACGGTGACTTCGGATGTCTCGTAGAGTTTCTTGCCCAAAATTCTGTATTGACCGGTGTTCTTGCTCCTCACGAGAAGAAATGCTCTATCCTACTGAAAAACAAGAATATCGAGATTACATTTTTGAATGAACATTACCATAAATTTGCAAAGCAGGTCCCAAAATGAAAAAGCCCCCGATGCAGACGGATCTGCACAAGGGTCTTTTTCGTGGTTATGTCTCTATACTACCTTAAATATTAATAATTGCAAGTATTACTTGTGGTAAATTCTCATTCTAAACGCAACAAAGTTTGCAGACTAACTGCAACCTCTTTTTAGAGGTTTATACTTGTAAAATGTTAGGATCTGTTGAGGCAATTGCTCGAACAGCCGGAATGGGTAAAGTAAACTATACCCAATTTCAATAAATATGTATAAAATTATTCAGTAGTCTTTCCGTCAAATTCGTCAGAAATGTCGGCTTCATCTTCGGCTTTTGTTTTATGCACTACTCCATCCCGATGATGAGGCGGCATGTAAAGAGTATAGAGCTTCATCTCACTGTTACCCATATTTATAACATTGTGCTTAGTACCAGCTGGAACAATGATGACACTGCCATCAGCAAGATTATGGGGAATATCATTAAGGATCGCTTTGCCAGAACCTTTCTCAACACGCAAGAACTGGTCGACATCGTGTACTTCTTCACCGATCTCTTCTCCAGCAAGAAGTGACATCAAAACGAGCTGACTATTTTTATCGGTATAAAGAACCTTTCTAAAATTGGTATTCTCGAGTGAGAGTTTTTCTATGTTAGTGACGTAGCCTTTCATCCCTACATTATATCACGACCTCACGTATCTTAGTTTAGAATCCAAATAGAGTAATTGAGATATGAAGCAAAACTTACCCAGAGAATATAGGGCACTAATAGCCACATTGCTGGTTTTGATATTTTGTAAAAGAGAACCATGGTCCAGATGATCGTGAGCCACATGAGAGCTATGTCGACAAGTGCCCAGAGAGGGCTATGTAAGCCGAAGAAGATGATTGACCAGACGGCGTTGAGAACAAGCTGAAGTCCAAAAACAGCTAGAGCCTTTCGTACATCTTTACGATCCCAACTTTTATTCCACACGAGAAACACGGCAATGCCCATGAGGAGATAGAGTGTCATCCAGACCGGACCAAATATCCAACTTGGTGGATTGAGGCTCGGCTTAGCGAGTGTTGTATACCAGGTAGGAATAGCTGAAACGGTAAAGAAAGATCCTATGATGCCGGCAAGTTCAGAGACAACAATGGCGGTGATTAATTTGAAAAAAGAATTGAGCTTCATGAATATATTCTAGCACGATTATTTCCTATCTAATAGAATTTTATGGCACGAAGTTTGCTGCTTTTTCAATTTGTGAGTATGGAGAGAATAGGAAAGTTTGGTTTTGTATAAAGGAAAACAACTATCAGTTAATTAGTAAGAAAATCCTTTGTTTTTTCTAAATAGGTTTTCATATCTTTTATTCCCTGTTCTTTTCCTGTCTGACTCCATGTGGTAAATATTAAATGACTTTGAATAACAAGTGCTGCTTGGAGTGCTTTACGATTTAAAACAAGTACATCTCCAGAATATCCTCGCATAAGTTGATGACTTACTTCATCACTATTTATCCCACGTCCAATTGCTTTGGTGATGGCGCTAGCTAAATCAATATAAGGATGACTAAGGATAGGAATTGGATCAAAAACGGTTAGTGGGTCAGTGGCGAAAATATTTTGATAAGCATAGTCATTATGACAATAACTGCTTTGAGTTGAGTCACCACTGTATTCATTGAATATGGTAATGGCTAAAGGGAAGTCATCACTTATTTCATCTATTTCAAGTTTTCTGCTTTTGATTTCATTATTGAGCCATTCACCAAATGTTTTGTAATTACCTTTATTATTTTTAATTGATCCAAAACCTTCTGATTTTGCAGTATGCATGATTCGCAACATTTCTCCCATTTTTACGAACATCTCTTTTCGAAGGACTTCACCTTTTTTATATGTCTCCTGAACAGTTTTCGCATCAATAAAATCCATAAGTAAATAATGACTACCATCAATTATTCCTTCTTCTAAAACATGTGGCACCTTAACTCCAACTTTTTCCCATGCACGTAAAAAAGTTCCTTCATATTTATAAAATGATTTTGTACTTAAGGGGATTTTTAAAACTTTCTTGTCACCAGAGGCATCAAGGATACAGGTAAATGAAGCTGCTTCGGCAGAAGGAAAAAATACTTGAACATCTCTGTCTTTAAAAAGAGGGTGTTGGTTCAAAAAACTTTCAACATGAGGAAGTAGGCTCATGCGACGTTTGTTAGAATCACTTTGTATTGTATGTTCAGAAAGTTTGGGTTGATTAAGGAAGGTTATCATGGAGAAAATATATCAGAAAACAGTAAACTCCTCATCTTGCAATGGGGGTTCGTCAGAAGTTTTTATCTAGAAAAAGCACACCCTCTCTTACTAACTGGCTCCGTATGTTGGGCGATGTTAGAACGTGTATTTAATGAAGATGACAGCTAAATATAATTATAATGTTAAAATGCTCCCATGTTTACTCCCAAAACCGACAGAATCAAAATTATAGCAGAGGAACAAGACGAGCTCATTCAAAAGCTTGATTCCATACTGTCTGCTAGTACGATTATGTATATCGACTATGCAAATATTCGTCCTTGGTCAAATAAGCTCCGTTTTCATATAGATACAAAGAGGCTCAAGCAGTTTCTGGACTCATTTTCACAAATCGAAAAAGTTCATTTTTATCAAGGAACTCTAGTTGGTGACGGTCAGTCAGAAAGTGACGTACAAGATCTCAAGGATCGAGGATATATACTCCACACAAAACCAGTCAAAATAATGGAGTTATCTATAGATGTGACGAGCTTGCAATCAATGCAATCAACAGATCTTTTGAGTGACTTTATTCGTCCACCTCTGCTAAAAACTCTCGCGCTAAATCAAGTAGAAACTCTCAATCAACATCTACAAAATCTTAATCAGCAGGGTATAAAAAAGCTACAGGATAGAAAGTGTAATTTCGATGTCGAGATCGGAGTGGATATGCTTCTGGACCTAGAATATGATAGCGCAGATACTTTTGTGCTATGGAGTGGGGACAGTGACTTTGCTGATCCAATACAACAGCTGCTTGATGCCAAAAAAAGAGTGGTTCTTTTTGCCACAGCTGGCCGTATCTCGAGAGAATTAAATAGCTTGAGATCTGCCGGACTTATTATTTTTGATATTAGAGATCTGGAGAAATTTGTTTGTTGGCTCAGAGAATTAAAGAAACTGAACCCATAGACGCACAAAGGACCCCTTGCGGGGCCCCTTAGCTTTAGATTTAGTGATCTTACGATCATTTATACTATAGCAAGTCTGTAGAAAAAATCAATCCCCGCCGCGGACGACGAGTTTTGTGTTCGGGCGGGGATATATCAAGTCTCCTAAAACATTGGATGAAGGATGGAAGTTGGGTATGCGTTATCCCAGTAGAATGCAGTTGCTACCAATTTTGCATCTCTGGAATTTAGCTTGTAACGGTTCATGAAGTGAATGGACAGTTCGAGAATTCTTGAATGGCTATCTGACATGCTTCCAGTGTTGTGAGACCTGCTTCGGTTAAGGTGGTCGGGTTTGAATTGGAATCACTGTCACTCTGGGTTCTGGACAGCAAAGCTGGAAATCGCGCCCCCTATCAAATTCATGTAGAGTTACTGCGTAACTTAATGCAGAGATTTCATCCTTCACGTACTTCCTGTCACCATCTGGGGCAGAAACATTCCCAGTACTTCTTGAGAGGGCTAGGCTAGTATTGGATCAAATCCGTTCTGGGCATCTGGATGAGTCCATACTTCTTGTTACTCATGGAGACTTTGGAAAGATGCTCTATACTGTCTACTACTGTCTTAACTGGATAGACATACTCACTAAGTTTCATTTTGGCAATTGCGAGTTGTTGCTTCTTACAGAAGATGCTGATCCAAATATTCCTCATGTGGTACGCATTGAGCAGCAAAATCATTAGACTTTGCAAATGGAGAAATAGAACCGCTGATAACAAAGCGGTTTTTTTGTACTCTCCAGATTACATATTTACCAAACTATTTAAAATATATTCTTTGGCTGAAGTGAGTATGGAAAAAATGGGGAATTTTAATTTTTTATAAAAAGAAAACCCGCCTACGATTTGAACGTGTGCGGGCAGATGTTGAATGTAATTTTATGTGCTAGGTAGTAGGCGTTCGAGAATTTCTTTTCCTCTCGCTCCTATCTCACTTTGCTTGACAAATACTGGGAAGGCTCCCTCCCAACGTTTTCCCAATGGCTCGCCATCAACGTCGTAAGCGACTTGCCCTTTGCGTTTCGTCTTCCAGCCGATCATCTGGTATGAACTCTGTCCATCATCACTGTACTCGGTGCTATCGTTAGCGTTTGTAATAAAAACTTCGTCCGGAAGCCTCTCGGGATGATTCTTGTTGGAATACTCCGCTTGCTTTTTGTCTTTCATTACTTTTACCTTTCTTTGTTAAACTTTGTGTTTGCGGTTAACTGATGTACTTTAGACATTTACTATCATATCATACATCAAATATTATGTCAAATTGCTCC
>CAYHFF010000027.1:0-7361 GCA_964355845.1 uncultured Candidatus Saccharibacteria bacterium | reverse complement strand
CCAACCTTCTTTATCTTCATTTTTTCTACTATTTTTGGCGTAGTTTTGTTTTCTTTTGATTCTGTTTTTTCTTTTTCAGAAACTCCTTCATCATTTACTTCTTTTAAATCAGTAACTGTTTTTAATATATTCTGTGATACTGTCTGAATATTTTTATTTGTAAATGCATCAACAGCATTTATCAATCTATTTATTTTTGAATTTATTTCATCTAATTGTCTTTTTATTCCATCATTTACATTTGTGCCGGTGTGTACAGGTATGTTCTGTGAAATATTTCTTGCTTGAAAATCACCATTTCTATTATCATTTCTTCTATCACTTCTTCTGTCATTTCGAAAATCCTTTCTCTCTGATCTTTCGCCACCGAGCGCTGCTCTTCCAGCAAAACAATCTCTACAGTAAACAGGCTTTTCTCCAGTTGGGCGAAACGGTACCTCGCATGCTTTTTTACAACTACTACATATAGCGCTATGCATAATAACAGGACCTCGATTGAAGCCTCTATCGCCACCTCTTTTTCCAT
Source organism: uncultured Candidatus Saccharibacteria bacterium (assembly GCA_964355845.1). Classification (GTDB taxonomy): domain Bacteria; phylum Patescibacteriota; class Minisyncoccia; order Phycocordibacterales; family PALSA-1337; genus CAIOGI01. The sequence continues at coordinate 6,835 of CAYHFF010000027.1, read as the reverse complement.
TCCTTTTAAAATTATCCATGAATTTTGTATTTAGTAATTAATAAGAATTGTCTTGGAATTTACATTAACACATATATTGTAATATGGCTATTGCGTGTACTTGAACTTCTTTAAATAGAGATGTATATTAATATAAGCAAAGATGGCATAGGTTGACTAAATATTCTTACCTAATATTTAATTTATGTGCGAATAAACATAAATACAAGGTGAATAAGATATGTTGGCTGAGGCCTTTGCAAAGCACTTGAATGTGCACAGAACCTACATACCCGTATCATCGGGCGATGTAATGAAAAATAATAAAACAAGGAAAACCATGCATGTTCGCACCATCCATGGTTTTTTATTTATATATAGAAAATATTTATTACAAAATTTGCCACATTCCCCAATCTCGTGTAATACTAGATAAAATGAATGCAAATAAAATAAATTAAAATATGAAACTTCTAATAGTAGAATCCCCTGCAAAAGCTAAAACAATTTCTAAATATTTAGATGGCAAATATACAGTAAAAGCATCTATTGGACATATTCGTGATCTGCCTAAAAGCAATAAAAAGGCAATAGACATAGAGGGTGGTTTTATTCCTCATTATGAGATTTCTCCCGGAAAAGAAGTGATAGTCGCAGAGATACGAAAATTAGCATCAGAGGCAGATGAAGTAATACTTGCAACCGACCCCGACCGCGAAGGAGAAGCCATAGCATGGCATATTGCCGAAGCTGCAAAACTTCATAACCCTAAACGAGTAGTCTTTCACGAAATCACAAAGGATGCAGTTATAGAAGCTATGGAACATCCGAGAAAAATAGATGAGAATCTGCGCATGGCACAAGAAGCTCGTAGAGTTCTCGATAGACTAGTAGGTTATGATCTCTCAGGACTTATATGGAAAAAAGTTCGTTATGGACTTTCAGCAGGGCGAGTACAATCGCCTGCACTACGCATCATTATGGAACGCGAGCGTGAGATACGCGCATTCAAATCTCATGCATTCTGGGTAATTACAGCAGATACAAATACTATAGACAAAACTAAATCCAATCTTTTACTTACCTGTATAGAAGAACCAATTGATTTTAAAGAGGTAGAGAGAATAATAAAAATTGGGAAAGAGAATCCTTGGCAAATAAATGGAGTGGAAGAAAGTACAGTAAAGCGTTCCCCTCGAGCTCCTTTTATAACCTCTACACTTCAGCAAACAGCGAGCTCTCGGCTCGGCTTTAGTCCATCTCGCACAATGTCTATTGCACAGAGACTCTATGAAGCAGGACATATAACATACATGCGTACAGATAGTACGAACTTGAGTCAGGTAGCACTCGCAGAAATCGCAAAATTGATAGAAAAAAAATACGGCAAGCAATATTTAGAATTCCGCACATATACAAAAAAAAGTAAAAACGCACAAGAAGCTCATGAAGCAATACGCCCCTCTCATATTCATACCGAAATAGCGGGAATAAATGATGAGCAGAAAAGACTATACAAACTTATATGGGAGAGAACTATTGCATCACAGATGACTGATGCCCAACTTTTACGAACAAAAATTACAGCAAATATCAAAGCTGATTTGGAAAATAAAAATACTGCAAATTCTAAAGGAGACGCAATTCCAGATTTCCAAGCAAATGGTTCAAGGGTGATCTCTCTAGGATGGCTTATGGCAGATACTGATGCAAGAGGAGAGGATGTAGAACTCCCAAAGCTCAATAGTGGAGATGTATTGAATTTAAAAGAAATAAAAAGTGAAGAAAAAGCCACAGAACCACCCGGAAGATATAGTGAAGCAGGACTTATAAAAGAATTGGAAAAGAGGGGTATTGGCCGTCCATCAACTTATGCATCTATTATCCGTACTATAGAGGAACGCGGATATGTGGAAAAAGAAAATAAAGCATTGAAACCAACTGACACTGGTGATGTGGTGTCATCATTTCTTGAGACAAATTTTATGCATTATATAAATGATACTTTTACGGCTGAAATGGAAAATTCACTTGATGATATAGCAAACGGTGACAAACAATATTTAAAAGTTTTAAAAGACTTCTATATCCCTTTTGTGAAAGAAATAAAAATAATGGAAAAGGAAGCAAAGATCACAAATCTAGGTGATGCAGATGCAAAATATAAATGCCCAAAATGTAGCAAGAGCATGATCATTAAACTAGGGAAAAATGGCAAGTTCCTCTCATGTTTTACATATCCCGAATGTGAAGGCGCGCTCATGATGGATGGAACAGAGATAAAAAAAGATGAACCAATAGGTATAGACTCGGACACAGGTCTCCCTATCTTTGTTCTTGTCGGTAAATATGGTCCTTATGTACAACTTGGCGCCTATGAACCAAAGATAAAAAAAGTTCTAGGAGAAAAGAAACCTAGAAGAAAGAAAGGTGACCCAATAGTACCAAAACCTCCAAAGGCTCCGAAACCTCGTATGGCATCGATTCCAAAAGGTGTGGACATAGCAACTATAACCCTGAAAGATGCATTGAAATATCTAAGTCTACCGAGAATTGTGGGTATATACCCAAATACAGGAAAAAATATTACAGCAAATAATGGTCGTTTCGGACCATATATAGTTCATGAAGCTGACTTTAGATCAATAAAAGAAAAAGATGGTGACAATCCATACGATATTACACTAGAGAGATCTATAGAGATACTAAATACTCCAAAAGTCCTAAGGCGTGGGAGATTTTCAAAAAGCAAGTAGACAAAAAAACAAAACAGTAGTAGCATCATATAAACAGCACGGGAAACCCACAAAACATAACACATAAAGAAAATGAGGATAGTATGCCAAGAGGATACGGAGGAAGCAGAAGAGATAAAGGGAGAATTATAGGGCTCACAACTGAAAACAACAGACTCCGCAAAGAAATCAGAAAACTCTGCGAAGATAATATCGAACTCGATACTGAACTTAGAGAGTTGAAGTTCAGTATCGAACTCTCAAGACGGACTCTGATGGCAGTTCTGTCATCAGAATAATTCCCCACAATAACCGCAAGATTCTTCTGAATCCTCTGCGGTTGTTTTTATTACACCCCAAAATTCTTGACAGAATACAACTCTTCAGTATTTTCTTCCATCTCTTGTATAGCATCGGCGGGCGCTCTGTCATCTATTGGTGTTTTATTTTCTTCTCCTTCTACTTGAAGATTGGTGGAGAGAGTATCCCCGATTTTGTCACTATTCATTACTCTTCTTAGTATTTCCTGAATATCAGCATCATCAAAGAAATCGATCATTATTCTTCCACCATTTTCTTTTTTTTCTATATATACTTTTGTACCAAGTGTATCTTTGAACTTTTGCTCCAATTCTGCTAAAGCAGGGTCAATTAGAGATTTTTTCCTTACCTTATCTCTTGCGATATTTCTTGCATATGCTTCAGCTTCCCTCACTGTGATTTTCTTTATAACTATTTCCTTAAACAAAGTCATTTGTTCTTCTTTTTTATCTATAAGCATGAGTAATGGTCGGGTATGACCTTCGGAAATTTTTCCTTCGGAAAGTGCGTTTAGTATCTCTTCAGGTAAGCTTAGAATCCTCATTGTATTTGAAACATATTCGCGACTTTTACCAACTTTCTCTGCGATTTGTATATGTTTCATTCCAAATTCATTTGCAAGTCTATCAAATGCCCTAGCCCTATCAACTGAATTTATATCCTCTCTTTGTAAATTTTCAATTATTGCAAGCTCAAGCTTTATCCTATCATTTTGTTCACCTGACCTAATAAGTACAGGAACTTGTTGAAGTCCAGCGATTTTTGATGCGCGCAGACGACGCTCGCCTGCTATAAGTTCATACTCTACAGCAAGTCCGCCTTCAGGTTTTTCATATTCCTTACGAGTTACTGTCAGTGGTTGTAGTATTCCATACATTCTAATAGACTCTGAAAGATCCTTCAGTCTCGCCTCGTCAAATTCCCTTCTTGGTTGAAATGGATTTGGTTTTATTTTATCAACTTCTATCCAAAATATTGAATCTCCGAAAAATTGTGATGATGACATGCTGGTATTTTATCATTATCTCTTTTATTTACAAAATCAGAGAAAATATGCATTAGAATCTTTTTCCAAAATTATAGGTTGTTTTAATAAATATTGTAGCATCAAAAGACTTTTTCTTGATTTTGTAGAGAAATTTAGTAAACTGAAGGTAAATGCCGAAGTGGCGGAATTGGTATACGCATACGACTCAAAATCGTACGGGGTAACCCATGAGAGTTCAAGTCTCTCCTTCGGCACCAGTAGGGACACGACAACAAAAAATCACCGGTAAGCTTGTAAGGCGCCGGTGATTTGCGTAGCAAGTTTTTTTACTTGCCTGAAACTTGTTCATTGCGTAGTGACAATACTTTTCTTCGCAACCTATCTGCAAAGCGTGCAAACATGTTGGCAGTATCTACATCACTTACTGAAATATCGCCAGACTCGATCTTATCAAGTTCTTCTCGACATTTCCTAAGTAGTTCTGTATCATCTTTATTTTCTTTAATTGCCCCCATAAAAAACAGCGTGTTGAAGTTGTGGTTTGTAAGAACTCCATATATATTATATATCAACAAATATGAATATAAAAGTAATAGCAATAGTAGGAGCAACCGCCGTCGGCAAAAGTGATTTTGCTGTTCAATACGCAATAAAAAACAATGGCGAGATAATCTCGGCAGATTCTAGACAGGTATATAAAGGACTTGATATAGGTACTGGAAAAATAACAAAGGAGGAAATGCTCGGTATTACTCATCATCTTTTAGATATTGCTTCTCCAAAGAAAAATTTTAATGTGGAATTATTTAGAAAACTAGGAGAAAAAGCTATTTCGGATATTTATAATAGAGGTAAATTACCTATAATATGCGGTGGAACTGGTTTTTATATTGACGCTTTATTGAATAATATAAAATACCCCGATGTTCCACATAATATATATTTAAGAAAAGAATTAAAAGATAAAAACAGAGAAGAATTATTTGAAATATTAAAATCGCTTGATGAAAAATACGCCATATCACTGAATAATTCAGAAAAATATAATGCATCGAGATTGATAAGAGCAATAGAAATATCAAAAGCTCTTGGAACAATTCCAAAAATAAATAAAAATAATTCAAAATATGATATAAAATGGATAAAATTGGAATTACCAAAAGAAGAATTGAAAAAAAGAATACATAATAGACTTATAAAAAGAATGGATCAAGGAATGATAGATGAAGTAAAAAAGTTACATAAAAATGGACTATCATGGAAAAGGATGGAAGATCTAGGACTTGAATATAGGTATACCAGTAGATATTTAAGAAAGTTAATATCTAAGGAGCAAATGTTAGAAAAATTAGAAACAGAAATATGGCATTATGCTAAAAGACAAATACTTTGGTTTAAAGATATAAAGAGTATATAAATTAGGTCTATTTATGAGAAACTTGGGCGGGCGATCGAGGAATCGAACCCCGGATAGCTCTTTTGGAGAGAGCAGTTATACCACTTAACTAATCGCCCTTATAGAAAATACTATATCATATTAAAGAAAAAATCGCCTAGTAGCGATTCTTTATATTTCCTTGCCTAAATTCTTATTATTTCTTAGCTTCTTTGAAAATCACATGCTTTCTTAGAACTTTGCTAAATTTCTTTAATTCTATTTTTCTCTCTACTTTTTTCTTATTCTTGCGAGTCATATACACCTCCCCTGTTTCTTTATTTTTCAATTGTATAAGTTGAATCTGTGACATAGTGGGAACACTATATACTATATTAGTAAATTTGGCAATAAAAAACCACCTGCACGTTTCCATGCAGGGGTTGTGAATTTCAAACTCATTATTGGGCTTTAGCCCTTGCCGTTATTGGGATTGTGGTCCCAGTCGGCAATTTTGAAGTGTAGCTCCATGTGATAGCCACCTGGGGGAAGGTCAATTCTCCAACCTTCACCATCCTGACTATCAAATGGTGCATCAGCTTCTGGATGTGCTGTAGGAGGAGTGGGGCTTGTTGGACTTGGACTGACATTATTGGCCCACAACTGCTTGATGTGAATCCTAGATGGAAGCATATACTTCCGCGTTCCCCATATCAATACAGACGGGGAAATGTTCTCATTTATCCCTTCACTTGTCGTAAAGTCAATGAGTGGAAATCTTCCATATACAACACCCTCGTGAGTATAGAATGTGATATTCTGCTCTTCCCAATTTATTTTGAGGGATTTGAGGTTTTTGAAACTTAGGAAATCCGATGATCGGATTTTCCCCAAAATTGCAATAACCTCTAAACCTCTAATGACTGACCCGTTACCGAGATTCCAGCCACTGAGGTGGCCAGAGTCATCAGAGAAGGCGACATAACCATCACCCAAAACATTTGAGTTAACTCTGATATATGAGGTGATATTTCCATCCTGATCCCTCATTGAATTTACAGGTAGATCCTCATCTCCCCTTGCTGATAGGTGTTTTGCACTTGTGATGATTGAATTTCCATCTGGTCGACTCATTACCAGTGACCATGGTATATAAACCCATGGACTGAAATCCTTAGCCACAACTAGCCCGTCTCTACCCTGATTAATATCCAGATAACCATTACCTTGCAAAACTGTTCTTCCATCAAAACCGTGAAAGGTCATGTCCACTCGGACATCGTAGTATCCTTCGGGAGTGCTAATAACTTCCCTCTGGAACTTGATATTGGATATTGCATCACTGAGTTCTGTAAAGGAACCTTTGTGTATGTATCCATTCAGCCGTAATTCACTTTCACTTATATACACGGATGGGTCACCTACCACAGACCTTCC
>CAYHFF010000026.1:1640-7460 GCA_964355845.1 uncultured Candidatus Saccharibacteria bacterium | reverse complement strand
GCCTGACCCTGTCTGGCTAAGTGAGAGCATCATCCGAATTCTTGATGGTAGTTACAACTATCATCATAGTCAGGGTACGGATAACTATGCCGAGAAGGTGTGGGATCCGTACACTGGAGAGTATTCTGTTCGTGCTCGCCAGAGCACCTACAGCAACACTTCGGAGACATACACACCGAGGATGAGGTGGTACTCCACCTCTCCGAGGTGGAGATAAATTACCTCCAAAAGAAAAATCAATTTTCTACAAATCAAACCGTGTGTGATTTGTAGAAACGGCTCAGTCATAGGCCTTGCCCTCAGGGTAAGGAACCTCCTATGACTGGGTCTTTTTGTTTGTCTAATTTATTTTTATGATATATTGTATTTATTCATCCTCATGAAAACAATAATTTCTAAATCCCTAGAAGAAACCAATGATCTTGCGCAATCATGGCTCGACTCTCTTTCTCCTTTAGAAAATGAAGCGACTATAGTCGGTCTTTATGGAAATCTTGGCTCAGGAAAAACAACTTTTACTCAAGCCATAGCGAAACATTTAGGTATTGTTGAAGCCGTTACAAGTCCTACTTTTGTTATTGAAAAAATATATGAAACGAAATATTCGCACTTTGCCAGACTTATTCATATTGACGCATATCGCCTCGAGCATGGAAGGGAATTGCAAATACTAAACTTTGAAGAATTGGCATCAAACAGAAATAATTTAATAATAATAGAATGGCCTGAGAATGTGAAGGAAATAATGTCGGAAAATCATATTAAAATAATGTGCGAATTTGTGGATGAGACAAGTAGGAAATTCATGATAAGATAAAATTACAATTGAAATCAACAAGAAAGAAAAAAGATAGCATACTCCTTTTGAAAGGTTTATAATGTGACTATGATAGAAGAAATAACCTTAAACGGGGGACATAAAATGTTTGAGGATATAAAAAAGATCGACGGAAACGGTATAGAATACTGGACTGCAAGAGAGCTTATGCTCATTCTTGGTTATTCAACATGGAGAAGATTCGAAGATGTTATAAAGAGAGCTCAACAAGCGTGTCTGAATAGTAGACAATTTCCTCAGGATCATTTTGCCGATACTGGCAAATTGATAAGGATAGCTAAAGATGCTATGCGTAAAATTGATGATTATAAACTCGATAGATACGCATGTTACCTTATTGCTCAAAACGGAGATTCAAGTAAAGAAGAAATAGCTTTTGCTCAAACATACTTCGCCATACAAACCAGAAATCAGGAGATGTATCAAAATCTGCCAAACAATGAGAAAAGAATTATTGCTCGCAACGAAGTCACGGAAAAAAATAAAAAATTGTTTAGCACAGCTAGACTCGTAGGTGTTTCAAATTTTGGAAAGTTTAATGATGCAGGGTATAAAAGACTATACACAATGTCTTTATCTGAAATTGAATTTAAAAAAGGTATAAAGAAGGGAGAATTATTAGACCGTGCTGGCGGAACAGAACTTGCTGCAAATCTTTTTAGAATTACACAGACAGAAGATAAATTGAATAAAAACAATATTAAGGGAGATATAGATGCTCAAAGGACTCATTTTGAAGTTGGTAGAAAAGTAAGACAGGTGATTAGAGATATAGGCGGTGAAATGCCTGAAAATCTTAAACCAGAGAGACATATTAAAGATTTAAAAAAAGAAATTAAAATTTTGAATAAAGTATCTAAGAAAGCCAATAAGAAAATAAAATAAAATGCAGAAAACTGAACACAAAAAAGATACTTACACAAACAAAACCAACAAACGCCTTGTCCTCCTCGACGCTCACGCCATACTTCACCGAGCATATCACGCCTTACCTGACTTTGCCTCGACAAAGGGAGAGCCTACAGGGGCGCTTTTCGGGCTTACAACTATGCTTATAAAAATCCTTGAGGAGCTTGAACCTGACTATGTAGTGGCTTGTTACGATCTTCCAGGACCGACCTTTCGCAAGGAGGTCTATAAGGACTATAAGGCGGGGCGGGCAAAAGCTGATCCAGAGCTCGTATCGCAGATGAAAAGATCACGCGATGTATTCAAGGCTTTCGATATTCATATTTATGATAAGCCAGGCTTTGAAGCGGACGATATGCTCGGAACTATTGTGGAACAGGTAAAAAAGCAGAATGGGGAATTATTGAAAAACAAAGGTGGTACAGGCAGTGAAATAAATATAGTCATAGCATCAGGCGATATGGATACATTACAGCTCGTCGATGGGAAAAAAGTGCAGGTGTATACTTTAAAAAAGGGGATCAAGGATACTATTATTTATGATGAGGATGGAGTAAGGGAAAGATTTGGCTTTGGGCCAGAACTGTTGCCTGACTATAAAGGACTTCGTGGTGATCCATCGGATAATATTATAGGTATAAAAGGAATTGGCGAGAAAACTGCAACTACGCTCATCACGACTTTTGGATCCATAGAGAATATGTATAAAGAGCTTGAAAAAAATGGTGAGGCAAAATTTGAAAAAGCAGGTATTACTGAGCGTGTATTTAATTTAATTAAAGAAGGAAAAGAGGAAGCAGAATTTAGTAAAATGTTGGCAACTATTCGCCGTGATGCGCCGATAGAATTCGTTTTACCTAAAAAAGAATTCAAAGCATCTCTTGATATGGAAAAGATAGCTACGCTTTTTACCGAGCTTGATTTTAGAACTTTGGCAAATAGATTAAGAAAAGCATTGGGAATGGAGATAGAGAAGACAGGATCTGCAAGTGGTTCGACTGATGATAAAAAAGAAAATGTGTCAGTGCAGAATATCCAACCACGAGAACTTGCACAAACTTCCGTCGCTCTATGGCTTCTCAATTCAAATATTACTGATCCAACACTTGAAGATATTGAAAATTTCGCAAGAACAAAGGATTTTAAAGAAGCAACAAGGATTATTTTTACTGAACTTGATAAAAGAGGATTGAAAAAAGTCTATTATGATATTGAAGCGCCAATTATTCCTATTATAGAAAAAATGGATACAAAGGGAGTGAAAATTGACACTACATTTCTTGGCGAGCTTTCAAAAACATATCATACTGAGCTTTCAAAGCTTGAAAAGAAAATCTGGGAATATGCAGGAGTTCAATTTAATATAAATTCACCAAAACAGCTCGGTGAAATTATCTTTGATAAGATGGCACTGACTGCAAAAGGACTAAAGAAGACTAGCGGAGGTGCCCGCTCAACTCGTGAATCAGAACTCGAAAAACTTCGCGATGCGCATCCAATGATTCCTCTACTTTTTGAATATCGGGAACTTCAAAAGCTTCTTTCAACATATATAGATGCCATTCCTCCTCTAGTTGATAGCAATAATCGTCTCCATGCACATTTTTTACAAGCAGGCTCCACTACTGGGCGCATGGCTTCAAAGGGTCCGGGATTGCAGAATATTCCAGTAAAAACTGATCTGGGAAGGGCAATAAGGAAAGCATTTATTGCGGAGAAAGGATTTGTTCTAGCAGCGCTAGACTATTCGCAGATAGAACTTCGAATTGCGGCATTTCTCTCAGGAGATCTGAAACTTATAGAGATTTTTACCAATGGCGAGGATGTTCATACTGCTGTAGCATCTGAAGTTTTTGAAGTTCCGCTTGATAAAGTGGACAGAGAAATGCGCAGAAAGGCAAAGGTAATAAACTTTGGAATACTTTATGGTATGGGAGTAAATGCTCTTCGGCAGAATCTCGGTGAAGGAACGGATCGGGCTGAAGCGCAGAAATTTTATAATGAATATTTTAAAAAGTTTTCAGGACTTGCAATGTATCTAGATACAGTGAAAGCAGAAGCCAAAAGAAAAGGCTATACAGAAACATTTTTTGGCCGTCGAAGATATTTTGAAGGTATTGATTCCAAATTGCCTTTTATACGCGCTATGGCGGAGCGTATGGCTATCAATGCTCCAATACAGGGAACAAATGCTGATATTGTAAAGATTGCGATGAAGAGAATTGATAATTATATTGTAGAAAATAAATTGGAAAATGATGTTTTTCTTATACTTCAGGTGCATGATGAACTTGTATATGAAGTAAAAGAGAGTATTGCGGAAAAAATAGTCCCTGAAATAAAAAAAATAATGGAATCAATAATTGATCCAAAGGATATAAAAGGGATAAAATGTATTGCAAATTCTGCCATAGGTAAGAATTGGGGAGAGTTGAAGTAAGGTACAATAATAAAATGATTTACTTCTACTACGGAACAGATATAGAAAAAACAATAAAAAAGTCACATGAACTTGTAGATTCATTGCGCAAGAAAAAGCCTGATGCCGGGTTTTTTAAAATTGATTCTGAAAACTTTGATTCTGCAATGCTTGAGGGATACATAGGAGGGCAGGGACTCTTTTCAAATAAATACATTATATTTTTAGATAGGCTATGCGAAAAAAAAGAAATAAAAGATGAGTTTATTGATAAATTAAAAGAAATTGGTGCATCAGAGAATATTTTTATAATTCTTGAAGGCAAAATAGATAAAATTACAGCAGTAAAAATAGAAAAGAAAGCGGAGAAAACGGTGAAATTTGATCTTGCTGAGACTGGAAAGAATTTCGATAGAGGTGGAAATAATGCCTTCGCCCTTGCCGATGCCATAGGTAAAAGAAATAAAAAAGAAGCATGGATGCTTTATAGAAAGGCAATAGATGGAGGCGAGGCAGTGGAAGCTTTGCATGGTATGGTGTTCTGGAAGATAAAGAGTCTGATACTTTCCGGTGGAAATAATGTTTGGAAAAATGATGAATTACTTGCTGTACTCGACGAGCTTATTACTATCTATCATGAGGCGAGAAGAGGAAGGTATGAGCTGGAGACGGGACTGGAGGTGTTTATTTTGGGGATGAGATAAGAGTTTCTATTTTGATAATTTAATCTATCGAACAACTGTCGGTTGGAACCAATGCGGGACTTTTTTGATGGATAGGCTATTGACTTCTAAAACCATATACCCTATAGTATAGGGTATATGGTAAAACAAACATTACATAAGCATGGTGAGCAAAACACAAAAGCTCAAAAAGTTATCAATATGGCAGTCGGAAGTATTAGTAAAATTCCCAATATGATTCTAGAAATGCGTTATTGTCCCGAGATTATTCAGCAAATTGATAGCGTAATCGGCTTACTTAAAAGTGCACGGACAGAATTACTTCGTGGACATCTTGACTCGTGTCTTTCGGAACGACTTAAGGATGACAAAGAAGGGGCAGTCGAGGAACTATTAAAAATATATAACATGAAATAATTCTATGAATACTTCTAAAATATATAAAATCAAGGGAATGCACTGTGCTTCATGTGCCAGTATCATTGAAAGAGCAGTCAAGAAAATTGATGGAGTAGAGGAAGTGTCTGTAAATAGTGGTACGGAAAATGCAAAAATCATTTTTGATCAAACTAAAACAAGCCCACATCATTTTAATGAAAAGTTAGAACAACTTGGATATTCTCTTGTGATTGGAGCAGTAAATGAAATGGGAATGAGTGCGGATGAGCATGCTACTCATTTAGGGCTTAATCAATCAAAAAGAGAAAAACTCGAAGAAATAAGAAATATGAAAAAAGGAGTGTTCGGAGCACTTCCTCTTGCTACCATCAGCATTTTCATAATGGCGTGGGAAATATTTGGAAAATATAACTTAGTAACGCCAATGTCTGAAACTATTTTTGAATTTTTCCACCATCTGTTGCCAATTTTTGCTACATACATTTTTATAACTATCGGTAAGCCATATTTGCTCGGAGTGTACAGATTTTTCCGATACGGAAAAGCAAATATGGATACACTTATTGGTCTTG
>CAYHFF010000026.1:0-1630 GCA_964355845.1 uncultured Candidatus Saccharibacteria bacterium | reverse complement strand
TGAGACGAATTTTGTGTTTGAGGAATTTTTCCATCACTTATTACCGGTAATGGCAACTTATATACTATTTGTTGTCGGTAAACCCTATCTACTAGGCTTTTATCGATTTCTTCGCTTCGGAAAAGCAAATATGGATACACTTATTGGTCTTGGGACATCAGTCGCTTTTATTTACAGTTTTATTGTTACAGCTTTTGAAGAAGTTTTAAAACCATATTTAAGTGTGCAATACAATTTTTATGATGTCACAATTATAGTGATTACTTTTATTGCTCTTGGTAAATATCTTGAAGCAAAATCTAAACTTAAAACTGGTGATGCAATTGAAAAACTACTTGGGCTCCAAGCCAAAACAGCACTTGTTATAAGAGATGGAAAAGAAATTGAAATAAAAATTGAGGATGTTAAACATGGCGAAATTTTAATTGTAAAACCTGGACAAAAAATTCCAGTAGATGGGGTTGTAGTTCTAGGATCGTCATATATAGACGAGTCAATGATTACAGGTGAACCAATTCCAGTTGAAAAAAATATTGATACGCAAGTTGTGGCTGGAACAATTAACACAACAGGCACTTTTAATTTCAGAGCTACAAAAGTCGGTTTAGAAACACTACTTTCTCATATCATTAAAATGGTTGAGGATGCACAAGGTAGTAAAGCTCCGATACAAGCTTTGGCTGACAAAATTTCTGCTGTATTTGTACCCGTTGTTCTTGTATTCGCAGTTGTTGCATTTGGCGCATGGATGTATTTTGGAATACCGGTATTTGGATTTTCTTCGGCGTTATCGTTTGCCCTAACTTCTTTTGTGGGGATATTGGTTATTGCATGTCCCTGCGCGCTCGGACTTGCTACTCCTACGGCAATTATCGTTGGGGTAGGCAAGGGTGCGAAAGAAGGAATATTGGTAAAAGATGCCGCGACACTTGAAACATTACACAAGGCAAATATAGTGGTGGTGGATAAAACAGGAACAATTACAAAAGGAAAACCTGAACTTACAAAAATAGAAACTATAAGTGATACAAGTGAGGATAAAATCATTTCAATTCTTGCAACTCTTGAAAATAAATCGGAACATCCTATCGCTCATGCAATAGTGAATTACGCTAAAGAAAAGAATATTGAAATAAAGAATATCAGTGATTTTGAAATTATAAAAGGCAAAGGATTAAAAGGTATTATTGATGGTGTAGAATATTTTGCTGGTAATCTGAAAATAGTTTCTGATTTGAATATCTCTTACAATACTGAAACTCTTGTAGAAGAAACGAAACAAGGTAAAACACCTGTGCTATTAGCAAATAAAGATTCTGTGCTGGGAGTTGTGTTTGTCGCCGATCCAATAAAACCGGAAGCAATAGAAACCGTGAAGGCATTACATAAACTTAAAAAGAAAGTCGTAATGCTTACTGGAGATAACAAAAATACAGGAGAATATATTGCAAATCTTGTAGGTATTGATGAGGTGATAGCTGAAGTTATGCCAGAGGATAAATTAAATATAATTAAAGATTTGCAAAATAAAGGTAATATTGTGGTTATGGCTGGTGATGGTGTAAATGATGCCCCCGCTCTTGCCCAAGCGGATGTCGGTATTGCAATGGGGACAGGAACGGATGTTGCT
>CAYHFF010000025.1:4517-7642 GCA_964355845.1 uncultured Candidatus Saccharibacteria bacterium | reverse complement strand
TGAAAGTGGTTGATCTAGGCGCGGATAGCGGATTCTATACTATTGAGTCTGCAAAATTAGTAGGCCCAAAGGGTATGGTCTATGCCATAGATGTACAGCAGGATTTATTGAATAAAATAAAAAATAGCGGAGCCCTGATGGGATTGCATAATATTGAAATAGTATGGGGTAATATAGAGAAAATAGGAGGAACAAAATTGCGTGAATCTATCGCAGACAGGGTAATACTTTCAAATACTTTATATAATATTGAGTCTACTGAGTATGGCAATCTTGCCCTAGAGGTAAAGCGTATAACAAGATCAGGGGGCAAGCTCTTGCTGGTGGACTGGGATGAGGATAGCCAACTTGCTCCAAAGGTTGCAATACCAAAGATTCTAGCCCAAGGAATATTTGAAAAAGTGGGATTCAAGGTTGAAAAGATCTTTGACGCTGGAGACCATCATTATGGTATTATTTTTATAAAATCATGAGTAAATTTCAAGCTATAGTAATAGGAATATTTATATTATGCATAGTAGCTGGTGTTATAGCCTTTGCAACATATAAAGGCGGATCAAGTAGCACATCATTGCCGGCTATTACTATATGGGGAACATTTCCAAAAAATACTTTTTTAGCATATGTAAATAAAATAAATATAAACAGGAATGAACCTTTGAAAGTTGACTATGTTTTTATTCCTGAAAATGTTTTTGATAAAGTATTTATTGAGGCATTGGCTCGCGGTCAAGGTCCTGATGCAATACTCATTACACAAGATTTGGTATACAAACATGAAGATAAAATAATACCAATACCCTATACAACACTATCTGAAAGAGATTATAGATCAACATTTATACAGCAAGGAGAATTGTATTTACTTCCAGAACTTGGATCGCTTGCATTACCATTTATCATTGATCCTCTTATTATGTACTGGAATAGGGATGTATTTACAAATGCAGGAATAGCAGTATTTCCAAAATATTGGGATGAATTTTCAGCAATAGGGGAGAGAATAAATCAAAAAGATGCAAATTCAAATATCAGAAAAAGTGTATTGGCGATGGGAGAATTTAGCAATATTACGAATGCGAGAGAGATACTAGGAGCTCTATTTTTACAAGCTGGAAATACCGTCACTTATAGACAAGCTGATGATTTGAGTATTGTAAGTTCAATAGGAGGTACAAATAAAAATTCTTCTATTTTAGCTACAGAGTTTTTTACAAGATTTTCTGATCCTAGGAATCCGGATTATTCATGGAATAGATCATTGTCAAATTCAAAAAGTTCATTCCTATCGGGGAATCTTGCTACATATATAGGTTTTGCTTCAGAAATATTTGATATTCGCCAAAAGAATCCAAATATAGATTTTGATATTGCCCAATTACCACAGGCAAGAGGTTCAAAAAATAGAGTTACATACGGATCTTTATATGGATTTTCAATTGTGAGAAGTTCGGGCAATCCTGGTGGAGTCTATTCGGTATTAGATCTACTTCTAGCATCTGATTCATTGAGTGAATTTGTAAATATTTCTTATCTGCCACCAGTAAAGAGAGAGATGATATCAAGAGGATCAAAAGATCCATATCTATCAATATTCTACGACTCCGCACTTATTTCAAAAGGTTGGCTTGATACAAATATATATGAATCGACTAGAATATTTAAAAATATGACTGAATCAATATCAAGTGGCAGAAAAACAATTGAAGATGCTATTCAGGATGCGAGTGATGAATACGATATATCACTTTCAAATATATAATATGAAAATATTTAAAATAATCTCAAAATACATTCTTCTGCTAGCTTTATCTATCAGTATATTTTCACCAACTATCACTTATGCGGCATTAGACTATAGTGGTTTAGTGCAATGTGATGGGGTACTGACTAAGGGAGAAGATGGTAGGGGCAATGTTTGTAATTTTGTAGCGCTTATGAGTATGATAAACTATCTAATAAAGTGGTTATTTGGACTCACAATACCTATATTTGTAGGTATGTGCGCATATGCAGGTTTTCTATATATGACTCCAAAATCAGAAAATAGGAAAGACGCAAATAAAATGCTATGGAAAGGAATAAAAGGTTTTGCATTGATGTTATGCGCATGGTTTATAGTGACAACTCTGATTGAAAAGATTATAAATCCAGAATTGCAAAATTCTGCAAATTCATTAATAGAACAAAATAAATAAAATGAAAAAAATAATTTTAATCATATCAATATTTGTAACTATTTTTACATACTCTTCACTCTATGCAGAAGTAGGCGGAAGTTCAAATACAGGAGCAGGAGCTGTTACCGGAAGTAGCAAACCCACACCAACCAATACATCAATTACACAGAAATTCACACCATTACAGAATCCATTGAAAGTAGGAAGTATTGAAGGCGTGATATTTCTAGCTGTGGATATAGCAATATACATAGGTGTATCTTTTGCAATTCTTGCTATAATATTTGTAGGATTCAAATTTGTAATGGCAAGAGGTGATCAAACTGCATTGAAGAATGCTAAGGAATGGTTTATGTATATAATAATAGGACTTGCTATACTTATAAGCGCAAGGGTGACCGTTGAGATAGTGCAAAACACATTAATAAAGTCGGGTGTAGTAAATGAAAAATTATTTAAATAAATTAATATGAAAAAAATATCAATAAAAGTTTCTGTTTTATCTCTAACCTTTTTACCTCTTATAGCTTTCGCAGAGACTAAAGATCTTAGATATTTGATAAATCTAGCAAGCGGGTATCTAAAGGACGCTATGTATTTCATACTCGCTCTAGCTGTTGTTATGTTTGTTTGGAATGTATTTAATTATTTTATATATAGTGATGATGTAAGTAAGAAAAAGGAAGCAGGACTATATGTGATGTGGAGTATAATAGGTTTTTTTGTGATACTTAGTGTATGGGGTTTGGTAAATATAGTTAGGAATACATTTAAATTGGATGACAATGCTCCATCATCTGGATTGTTTGGAACATTTGCGCCAGGTGGAGGTAATAGTATTTTTAATAGTCCAGCCAAAACATCAAATCAACCAAATCAGTTCAATATTACAAATCAACCATCCAGTACACCTTGGAATGAGGTAAGAGATAATCCATATAGACA
>CAYHFF010000025.1:0-4417 GCA_964355845.1 uncultured Candidatus Saccharibacteria bacterium | reverse complement strand
AGAACTGACGGTAATGTAAATCTTGAAAGTGATATAAATAGATTGGTGCCACAGAGACAGCCATTTGTTCCAAACTAATCCTAATGAGTATTTTGTTTAAAGTTGTAAATGCAAGCACGGCAAATGCCACGGTGAATAGTATAGTAAGCAAGATAGTAGAAAATATTGTATCACCAGCTATTCAATTTCTTTTTCTTCTTGCATTGTTCTACTTTATTTGGGGACTATTTGGATTTTTTAGAAGTGATGATACAACAAAAAGAGAGGAGGGTAAGCAACATATATTATGGGGGACAATAGGTATTGCTATTATGTTTTCTGTGTATGGGATTATAAGACTAATAGCAAATACTGTAGGGCAGAGTAGTGTATTGGGGTTCTAATTTAAGTTTTTTACTGTTAAATAAAATAAAGAAAGAGCCTAGTGCATCACTGCACTGGCTCTTTTGACTCTGATACCTCACAGTACCTATCTGTACTTGAATATCAGAGTTGCCTGCTTTTCTCTCTGTCCTTTTGCTAGGCAGAAATAAAGCCTTTCCACACCATAACCCAATTGTGGCATCTGGCCACTTTGGTCCGGTACGAAAATCGTCTGACTCTTCATGGTGTTTTTGCGTATACACCATGTTAGGTTCCTGTCACCCTCAACTAGATCTAGGGTGAAGTTTTTGTTTTTCTCTATCTTCACCTCAGTCCACTTGGAGGAGGAGATGGGGATTTCACTATCACTACCATTACTACCGTTATTGCTAATGACGGCAATCATGATGAATACTAGTAGCGCTGTCACTATGCCATATATTTCTTTCATGTATTACCTCCACCTTGTTCACCTCTAGTGTCATTGACATTCATACCGCCACCTCTCACAACCTTGACCTGTTTATCATTGTGTAAGTCTTCAGTGAGTAACTGCTTCCTAATTTTATCAATGGTAGCAGATTTTTTTGAATCTTCTTCAGATAATGAACCATTTGTAATAAGATAAGCTTTTCTATTTTCTATTCTTGTGTTCATCGCTTTGGTCTGCTGTACTCTCTGATCAGCTTCGACAGCTTTCTTATCTTTTTCAAGCTTTGGTTGAAGTTTTGTGATAATAATACCTAGACCACTGATATCATCGTAGTGATTAGTATCTGAGGAATTACCGTTTGTTCCATTCAGGCTTTTTGCTAGGTCAGTGCCTAATGTTGAGGTATTACCAACAACTTCATCTACTGGTAAGTTTTTAATCTTTTCCTGTAGATTTGCAATTATCATTTCATTCAATTGCTGTTTAATACCTTCAACTCTTCCAGCATCATCGAATTTTGATAGTTGTTCTGCAGAGATATCATTAGGTTTGAAGGCTATTGAAACTGTACCAGTCACAACTGCATTATTCTGACATTTCAGGGATGTTATTGGTATTGTATAGTCAGTTTGAACTATCTCAAATCTTATTATGTCTACTACATTAAAAAACCACGGCTTGAATAGGAGTACAAGTCCACCTAATACTCCTTTTCCATCAACCATAGTTTCCGTTCTGCTACCAAAGAGTGCTATCACTCCAACTTCTCTCGGGGAGCTTTTGAGTGTAGTAAACCCTGAAGCCATCAAGCCTGCCAGTCCGAAGGGGATCATTCCCCAGTAGTTGTTACTTAAAGCCATTCCTAATCCTATTAGGAATAGGATAATCATGGCAATAAATAATGTTCCGCAATATTTATTTATCTTTATCATAAATTTCTTCCTGAATTTGTTTTTGTTTGTCAATGAACAACCTAGTCCATTGCGATCCTTCTATATTATTAACATATTTTATGTATAAAGTCAAGTTTTTGCAGGGCACATTCAACCTGTTAGTGCATCACCCAATTGATATAAAGTATAAAAAAAAATGTATATACAACAAAAGAAAAGGAGCGCATTTTTGTGCGCCCCTCTGTGTATTGAGTTTGTTTGCCCTATGGAGGGCTGAGGTCAAACTCTTTTTCTTCTGTCTTGATGGACTTGAAGCCCATCATGATGACTTCTTTACCGAAATTCCTTACCCGCATTTTGCGGGCGCTTTGCTTTTTTGCCCCGCTGTTAGGAATGACAACTCCATCCATTGCTATTTGGTAAGTGTTATCATCCGCCTCACAATAGCTTAAGGTCAGGAAGGACAATGGGTAGATGATTTCAACATCCTCCCCGGGGTTTATTTTGAAGATGACTTTGTGGTCATCTCCAATTCTCATATCCCGGCTGGGTTCTATCCTCTCCACCCTGTTTGGGGTGGAGTTTTTAGGCCATTGGGGAGCTTGGAGTTGAGACATGTTCGTGCCACCAATATTGTAGTTTCCTGCAATATTGAGGACATTGACCGTCACATTACTTGACCTATCCACTGGGATGTAGGTGGTATGTGCCGACGCGTAGTGATTTGGATTTGTCCTCACCAGTCCCAGAATATTAGTCACTGTCTCAACACCTCCTCTAGGTATAGCATCACCGACGGGCGGTATATCATCCTGTGCCTTTTTTGAAGGCATGGATGGTGGTTCATCCGCATCATCCATCACTGAACTTCGTCTTTTTTGGGCTGACCATATGATGGCCAAGATCGCAAGCAAGACGACAGCGCAGATTACCGTTACCACCCAAGGTTTTTGAAAAACCGATTGGGGGGTGGCGGTTGCTTGTATCATTGGGGGCGTAGCTGGTGCTGCTGCTTGTGTTGCCGGTCGTGCAGGTGCTGCAGGTACTTGTATTGTTCGTAGCGGTAATGTCACTCGCGCCGTCGCAGGGCGCGTCACTTGTTGTGTCGCTGCCGGTGCTCGTACCACTGCTGGTTGCGCCGGTGCAGGTCGTGCAGGTGTTGCTGTTTGTGCTGGCGCTGTGGGTGCCGGTCGCGCTGGCACAGGCACTCTTGCTTGTGCTGGCGCTACGGGTGCCGCCACAGGTGCTACAGGTTGTTGCACTACTGCCGCCGCTTGTGCTGGGGCTGCTGGCGCTGCGGGTGTTACCGCTGCCGTCGCCGCAGGTGCTGCAGGTTGTTGCGCTAGCTGACTTTTTTTGAATTGAGCCATAACGTATCTTTTTTTGGTTTGTTTTTTTCGGAAATTGACGAGGTGCATTCACTTGAATTCACATAGTCCAATCTCCCTATATTATACATGAATATATAGATTTGTCAAGCTTGTTTCTTTGCATATTAAACCTCTCGGTCTGAATTTTAATATAAAAAAGAGAGACCTCAGAGCTTTTCACTCTAAGGTCCCTTTGTAGGTTGGGGGGTGTGATCCCTCTACCTTCCTGCCAGTTTTTTTGCTAACGCGCTGGCAGCGCGTTTCATGCAAGTATGAGGGTTTGTCCCCTCAAGTACTTCATTTGCAAATGTCATTGGTAATGGCCACCTCCACTTACCCGTGAGTCGCTTGTGGTCAAGCACAGTGGACACCATTGCTGATGAGTTCGCATACTCGTATGTATCCTTTTCCGTGTTGTGGAAGAAGACCGACCCCGAAACAGAGATTATCTCCTTATCTACAACATAGAATTGACCACCAAAGACTAGGTCTGCTTTCAACACATCATCCTTGGGACCGAAGTTCCTTGGACAGAAGGGGACATAGACGACAGGTTGAAACTCCTTGCTTGTGAGGCTACAGAATTTCTTCTCGCCGTCTGGCTGTGCCAACCTCTGCACTTCTTTAAGTGTCAGGGGCCTTCCAATGCGATCGGAAAAATCTATCACAGTCTGTGGTCCGAAGTAGAGGATTGGGGCGAAAGCTCCCGGGATTGAATCAGGGGACATTGCCCAATCGTACGCCTCCGGTGTCATCGGGTTGACTCCATCATCGGACTCTTCGACGACCGTTGCCGGTGCCGGAGGTGCCGGTGGCGGTATTGCTACGACCGTTGTCGGTTTTTGCATCAACACAGTGTCTGGTTGTGTTGACTCCAACACTTTTTCCAGACCCCCGAGGGTTTCTGCCATTTCCTCCGCTGCCGCCGCTGTTTTCAGATCACTCGTTAGTTTTGCCATCTCGACTGTTTCTTGGTTGCTCATAGTTCAGACACGCTCTACGCGTTTATTTTTAGGTTTTTTAACCTGTTTTTGAATATCACAAGACTATACTTCACAACAATTGTGGGTATACTCGTGATTAACTGACCGATGTAAATCATACACTATTATGGTAATAATGTCAATACCTGTAAATATATTATGATTTTGGATTCTATATCAGTGCCCAGGAGAGGACTCGAACCTCCATGGATTACTCCACCAGTTCCTAAGACTGGCGCGGCTACCAATTACGCCACCTGGGCAATTACTAATGTGCGATTCTGATTTTCTCTTGATCATCGCGCAAAGTGTCTCTACACTTTGTGCGCCCAGTAGGGATCGAACCTACGACCTTATCCTTAAGAGGGATCTGCT
>CAYHFF010000024.1:0-8270 GCA_964355845.1 uncultured Candidatus Saccharibacteria bacterium | reverse complement strand
ATTTTTTGGAAAAAAATGGAATATCAAATCCAAATGTGCATTTGGAGCATCCAGAAAATATAATTCATGGAGATTTTTCTACAAATATCGCTATGATATATGCAAAGTCTTTGAAAATGTCGCCAATGGCTCTCGCTGGGAAAATAGTTGAAGAATATAAGAAAAATCAACCGAAAGAAATCACAGCAATAGAAATCGCGGGATCGGGGTTTATTAATTTCAGAATCGTCGATTCGTATTTTTCAAAAGAGGTACTGGCTATTTCAAATAATTTGGAAAATTTTGGAAAGGTCTCTATAGATAAAGGAAAAAAGATAATGGTTGAATACACTGATCCGAATCCTTTCAAGATTTTTCACATAGGACATCTCATGGCAAATACCATAGGGGAGTCGATTTCTCGAATCGTAGAATTCTCCGGTGCAGAAGTTATACGTGTCTGCTATCAGGGTGATGTTGGGCGTCATATTGCGATGACTGTTTGGGCAACCATGAAAGATGGGAATTTCGCATCACATCAAAATATTGCCTATCTCGGAGAAATGTACGTACTCGGAAATAAAGAATATGAGGTAAATGAGACAGTAAAAAAAGAGATTATAGAAATAAATAAAAAGATATTTGAAAAATCGGATGCAGAAATAAATAAGATATATGATGCAGGAAGAAAGCTGAGCTTGGACTACTTCGATTTAATTTATAAAAAGCTTGGGACGAAATTCGACAAATTATTTTTTGAAAGTGAAGTTGCAGAAAGCGGTATCGCACTAGTAAAAGAATTTCTCAAAAAGGGGATATTTGAAATAAGCGACGGAGCCACTATCTTTCCTGGAGAAAAATACGGAGAGCATACGAGAGTGTTTATCAACTCTCAAGGCTTGCCTACATATGAAGCGAAGGAGCTCGGGCTTACTCAGAGTAAATTTAAATTATATCCGGATATGGCCGAGTCAATTGTCGTTACTGCAAATGAACAGAATGCATATTTCAAAGTAATTCTTGCGGCTCTGAAAGTAATTTCACCAGACATTGAGGCAAAAATGAAGCATTTGAGTCACGGAATTCTCCGTCCTTCAAGTGGCAAGATGTCATCAAGGAAAGGAAATATCGTATCCGCAGAAGAACTCATGGAAGAATTTGAATCTCTTGTTGATGAAAAAATAAAAGACAGGGATTTCAAAGACCACGAAAAAAACGAAGTAAAACAAGTCGTGGCCACGGCGGGACTAAAATACATTATCCTTCGCCAGGCGATAGGGGGTGATATTATCTATGATCCTACAAAAGCAGTTTCATTTGATGGAGATTCCGGACCATATCTTCAATACGCTACAGTGCGTGCAAATGCAGTGCTAGCGAAAGTAGAAGATATAAAGATTTCAGGTGAGGCAAAGATAATGCCTGAAAAAGTTGAATTATTGGAAAAGCTTCTTCTCCGTTTTCCTGAAATTATAGAAAGAGCGCGCATGGAATACGCTCCAAGTCATATAGTCACATATCTCATAGAACTCGCATCGGCTTTTAATGCATATTACGCTCACAATCAAATTCTCGATGAAAAAGATCCGCTATCGTCATATCGTATAACCCTTACAAAAGTCTTTGCTCAAGTGATGAAGAATGGTTTATGGGTTTTGGGAATAAAGGTACCTTCAAGAATGTAATAAATGAAAAAAAAGACAAAAAGTGTTAAAATGACTCTATGTCAGAAGAAAACCCCATAGGAATCTCACAAAAGACTAAAATTGCAGAAATTGAGGGAAAAATACTGGCTTTTTGGGAGAAAAATGAAATATTTAAAAAAACTTTAGAACAGTCATCACCTAAAGGGGATTTTGTTTTTTATGACGGTCCGCCCTTTGCAACTGGTGAGCCTCATTATGGTCATGTAGTTCCTGGAACTATAAAAGATATTATTCCACGCTATAAGACTATGAGAGGTTATAAGGTCCGTCGCAGATGGGGTTGGGATTGTCATGGTTTGCCTGTAGAAAATCTGATAGAAAAAGAATTGAAGCTTTTGAATAAAAAAGAAATAATTGATTTTGGAATTGGTAAATTCAATTCTGTTGCTCAAAATAGCGTCATGAGATATGCAAATGATTGGCGAAAAATCATTCCAAGACTTGGTAGATGGGTAGATATGGAAAATGATTATAGAACTATGGACGCAAGTTATACAGAGTCGGTGTGGTGGGCATTTTCTGAGTTGTATAAAAAAGAACTCATATATGAAGGATTTAAATCAATGAATCTGTGTCCTCGTTGCGAAACTACACTTTCAAATTTTGAAGTGAGTCAAGGGTACAAGGATATAACTGATATTTCTGTATATGTAAAATTTAAATTGACAGATGAAAATAATACATATTTTATAGCTTGGACTACTACACCATGGACTCTCCCGGGGAATTCGGCTATAGCTATAAATCCTGAAATAAAATATGTCAAAATTGAGATAAATAGTGATAAAGGAATTGAGTATTATATTTTATCCAAGTCAAGACTTTCTGTAATAAAATCTGAATATAAAATCGTAGAAGAAATAAATAGTAAAAATTTAATAGGAAAAAGCTATGAACCAGTTTTTGATTATTATAAAAATGATAAAAAACTCATAAATATAGGAAATGGTTGGAAAGTTTATGAAGCAGATTTTGTTACTACAGATAGTGGTACTGGTATAGTACATATTGCTCCTGCTTTCGGCGCGGATGATTATACCTTATCACAGAAATATAATTTACCTTTTATACAGCATGTCGGCACAGATGGAAAATTTAAAGATAATTTTGCTTCACAGATGGATGGAAAAAGTTTTGCAGGTATCGATGTAAAGGCAAAGACTACAGAGGAGGACAAAGCGCAGAAAATAGAAGGACATCAAAAGACAGATATAGAGATAATAAAATATCTTGCCCATAATAATGCGCTTTTTGCAAAAGAAAAGATTGTCCATTCATATCCACATTGTTGGCGTTGTGATACTCCGCTTTTAAATTATGCTACTTCCTCATGGTTTTTAAAAGTAACTTCAATCAAAGATAAATTGGTAAAGGAAAATGCAAAAGTAAAATGGATACCAGAGGAAATCGGCGAGGGGAGATTTGGTAATTGGCTTCTCGGAGCTCGTGACTGGGCAATATCTAGGTCTAGGTTTTGGGGTGCACCACTGCCTGTTTGGAGAGAGGAGAAAACTAAAATCTGCCATGTGTTAAGTTCAGTCAAAGATTTAAAAAAATATAGTAAATCAAAAAATACATATTATGTTTGTCGTCATGGTGAAGCAGAAAATAATACGCAAATGATTGTAAGTTCAAAAGAAGACAATCCTCATCATTTGACAGATCTGGGAAAGAAGCAGGTAAATGAAGTTGGTAAATGGTTTGCTGATAAAAAGATTGATTTTATAATTTCCTCACCGTATATAAGAACTAGAGAAACTGCGGATATAATTTCAGAAAAAATTTCTTTAGATAAAAAGAAAATAATATTTGACAGCAGACTGGTAGAAATAAATGCAGGTATTTGGAATGGAAGAAAATTCAATGATTTTGTCGCCAATTTTGGGCATAAAAATAGATTTGAAATGACTCCAGAGGGTGGAGAAAACTATGTAGATATAAAAAAGAGAATGGGGGATGCAATATATGATTATGAAAAAAAGTATTCAGGAAAAAATATTCTTATCATATCTCATGATACTCCATTATTTCTACTTGAAACTGTGATAGAAGGATTGAATAGGAAACAGTCCATAGAGCTTAGGGGTCATAGTGATCATTATAATAAAAATGCAAAACCAAAGAAATTGGATTTTTCTCCATTACCTCATAACTCTGAATATGAATTGGATTTACATAGACCTTATATAGATGATATAGAGTTGATATCTGATAATGGCAATAGACTTGAGAGAATTCCTGAAGTGTTTGATTGTTGGTTTGAATCTGGGTCTATGCCATTTGCCGAATCACATTATCCATTTAGTAAAAATGATTTCAATCCTAAACCAGGACCTTTCAGCAAGATTTTGGGAAAGACAAAAGGCTATCCGGCAGATTTTATCGCTGAAGGACTGGACCAGACCAGAGGATGGTTTTACTCCATGCTTGTTTTAGGGGTAGCGCTTTTTGGAAAATCTCCATTTAAAAGAGTTGTAGTAAATGGATTAGTGCTCGCAGAAGATGGACAGAAAATGTCCAAGTCAAAGAAAAATTATCCAGATCTTATGCTAATAGTAAATAAATATGGCGCAGACGCATTGCGGTATTTCCTAATGTCATCACCTGTGGTGCATGCTCAAGATGTAGTATTTTCTGATAGAGCTGTCGATGAAGTGGTGAAAAAGCATATTGGAAGATTAAATAATATCGTTGCATTTTATGAAATGTATTCAAATGGAAATGTAAATTATATAAAAAGTTCAAATCCATTGGACATTTGGATAAATACTAGGCTTATGCAGTTAGTAAAAGAGGTCACTGATAATTTAGAAAAATACGAAATAGACAAATCTGTCAGATTTTTTGCGGATTTTATAGATGATTTTTCAACATGGTATATTCGAAGATCTAGAGACAGGTTCAAGTCAGATGATATATCTGACAAAGAAATGGCATTGAGCACCACCAGATATGTTATTTTGGATTTTGTAAAACTTCTAGCGCCTTTCATGCCTTTTATATCGGAGGAAATATATTTAAAATTAAAAAGTAGTGAAATGAAAGAAAGTGTACATCTGCAATCATGGCCTGAAATAAAAAAATATAATAATGAGGTGTTATCGTGTATGGCACAAGTAAGAAAAACAGCGTCTCTCGCACTTGAGGCACGCATGAATGCAAAAATAAATGTTAGACAACCTCTGTCAAAGCTTTTTGTAAAATCAAAAATTTCTGAGGAATTGATCTCTATCCTAAAAGATGAAGTCAATGTGAAAGAGGTAATATACGATTCAACAATGAAAGATGATGTAATGCTCGATATGAATATTACAAAAGAATTGAAAGACGAAGGACTTGTGAGAGAGTTGATGCGCGATATACAGGATTTGAGAAAAGAAAAGGGATTGCGCGTAAAAGATATGATTGACATATCGATATACACAGATAAACAATATATAGATGTATATAAAAAAAATGAGGAAAATATACGCAAGCTTACAGGTTTAAATTCTATTGAGTATTTTGAAAGTGATGGTGTAATGAAAATTGAGATAAAATACAAAACCTAAAACATATCAATGCATCATATATACACAACCAAAGCATTTGTTGTGCACAGTAATGAACAAGGTGAAGCAAATAAATTCATACAGCTATTCACAAAAGATTTTGGATTTATAGGTGCTATTGCACAAGGGATCAGACTTTCTAAGTCAAAATTGAAATACCATATTCAAGATGGCAGTTATGCAAATATATCAATAGTTAGAGGCAAGGAAGTCTGGAGATTGACAGGTGCCAATCAAATACATTCAAAAATAAATATAATTCATCATAAAATACTAAAATTACTCAAGAGACTATTGCATGGAGAGGAAATGAATGAAAAATTATTTGAAATTGTGGAAAGATTGTATATTTTAGAAATAAATGAAGAAGATTTGGATTTTTTAGAGTGTTTAACAGTACTTAGGATACTTCATAATCTAGGATATATAAGAAAAATAGATCAATTTGAAAATATATTAAAAAATAATGATTTGAATAAAGAAATAATTGATATTGTAAGGAAATATAAAGTAGATATTGTAAAAAATATAAATATAGCATTTACGGAAAGTCATCTATAATCTAAAATGTCTATGCTATAATATCTATATGAATCAAGAGGATAGTACTAAAATTGAAGATTTAAATAAATCCCTATATTCGAGGAGTACTCCAAATATTAGAACAAAGAGAAGATTACGTTTTTATGATCAGGAAGTAGGAGTAAAGACAGATTGGGAACATAAAGAGGAGAAAACTGAAGCAATGGAACTTAATACTAGGTATAAAAGCAATTCAATGTCATTTTTTACAAAAATATTAATATGGTCATTTGTTTTTTTTGTAATATCAATAGCTATAGGAGCATTTATTCTGCTTAAAGGATCAAATATTGTATCTGCAAAAAATGTTGATATAACTGTGAATGGTCCAGTATCAGTTGCGGGTGGAGAACCTGTATCTTTTCAAATTCAAGTTTCAAATCAAAATAATATAAAACTCGAAACTGTTGATATGTCAATAGAATTTCCAACGGGCACTACCGATACAAATGACAGTTTTAAGGAGTTGAAAAATACAAGAGATATTATCTCAGACATAGAGCCAGGAGGAGTAGGTCAAAAGACAGTGCAGGCAGTGCTATACGGCGAAGAGAATACAAAAAAAGAAATAAAAATAGTAGTTGAATATAGAGTAAAAGGTTCAAATGCGGTTTTTCAAAAGGAAAAAACTTTTGATATTTTAATTTCATCATCACCAATTTCACTTACTATTTCAGCATTCAAAGAAGTAAATTCAGGTCAGGAATTTGAATTTACAGCAAATATAAATTCAAATTCTAAAGAAGTAATTAAAAATCTTCTATTAAAAGCATATTATCCATTTGGATTTACATACACATCTTCTGATGTAAAACCACTAAGTGACAATTCAACATGGAGAATAGGTGATATACCACCCGGAGCAAAAAGGACAATAAAAATAAAGGGAAAATTGGAAGGGCAGGACGATGAAGTCAGGGTATTTAAATTTTCTGCAGGAGCATTTAGTGTTAGAAATGAAAAAATTATTGGAACAGAATATATTTCAAGTTCACAGGAAATAAGTATAAAAAAACCATTTATGTCTGTTGCAGTATCAATGGATGGAAATTCAGATGATCAAGAATACATAGCCACATTCAATGAGCCTATAAGGGTTGAAATAAAATATTTCAATAATTTACCAGTTGAGATAATAGATGGAGAAATAAAAGTAAAGTTGAGTGGAAATGCTTTTGACAAAATCTCTGTAATTCCAGATCAGGGATTATATAAATCAGCAGATAATGAAATTATCTGGAATGGCATAAATACAAATGATTTGAAAAATATAGAAGCAGGTGGAAGTGGTAGAGTATTGTTTTCTATTACTCCAAGAGATCTAGGCTCGTCATTTAAATCAGTATTAAATCCATATTTAAAATTTGATATAAATGTTAAGGGAAATAGAATATCTGAAATAGATGTACCAGAAAGCATATCGTCATCTGTAGTAAGACAAGCAAAAATCGCTTCAAATATATCTTTGAATGGTCAAGTTCTGAGGTCTACTGGTCCATTTCAAAATACTGGCTCAATACCACCAAGAGCAGAACAGCCAACCACATATACTATCGTCTGGTATGTAGACAATACTTCAAGCACTGTAAGTGATGCAATAGTAAGATCAAGTCTACCTGCATATATGAAATGGACAGGCAAAATAGAACCAGCAAATGAAAATATAAAATTCAATGAAGTTAATGGTCAAATAGAATGGAATGTGGGAAATGTAGGCACATATACAATGGGAACTGATAAAAGAAAAAAAGTTTCTTTTCAAGTTCTTTTAAATCCTAGTGTGGATCAGATAGGACAAACATTGACACTAGTGGATCAATCATCTCTGATAGCACAGGATGACTTTACAGGAGAAACATTGAGGAGTAATCTAGGAATACTAAGTAGCGCATTTGAAAGTGATCCAAGCTTTAAAGACGGAGATCAAAAAGTAATAAAATAATATGGAATCAGAAGAAATAAAGAATAAAGAAACAAAGATGGATAAAATAGTGTCCCTATGTAAGAGGCGAGGCTTCGTTTTTCAAGGATCTGAGATTTATGGGGGGCTTGCTGGTACATGGGACTATGGTCCATACGGTGTGGCATTGCGAAATAATATAAAAAGTTTATGGTGGAAAAAATTTGTGACAGATCGCAATGATATGTATCCTGTAGATACAGCAATACTTATGAATGAAAGAGTTTGGGAAGTGAGCGGGCATATAGCAGGATTTTCTGATCCGCTTGTTGAATGTAAAAAGTGTAAGCATAGATTCCGCTTAGATCAGCTAAAGGATACAAATAAATGTCCAGACTGTGAAGGACAATTGGGTGAAATGCGACAATTCAATATGATGTTTAAGACCAATATTGGTGGAAGTGAAGATGCTTCTTCTGTATCTTATCTCCGTCCAGAAACAGCGCAGGGTATGTTTGTTAATTTTAAAAATATTATGGATACTTTTCATCC
>CAYHFF010000023.1:1632-8549 GCA_964355845.1 uncultured Candidatus Saccharibacteria bacterium | reverse complement strand
AAAGATTCAAACAGCTTTCAAGGATTCTGAAAGAATGGGAAAATCAGAGCTGAGGTTTTGAAGCTATATAAATCAATGGAGGCGTAGGCCGGGATCGAACCGGCGCATGGCAGTTTTGCAAACTGCAGCGTTAACCAACTTCGCCACTACGCCATTGGTATTTAATCTTGTTAATAGCTTTATTGGGCGGAGAAAATATTGCTTGAGTGGGGTTGGGTGGGGTCTGGCCACGAAAACAATATTTTCTCCGCTTACTCGCTATTCTATAACATTTCTGGCTATTTCGTCTATCTTCTGTCTATTCTTTTCACCCATATCTATTTCAAAGTCAAAAAATGGAAGGGCGCGTAATCTGCTTTGATTTTTGAAAAATTCTCTAAATTCTGCTCTTTTTCTTTTTGTAAAGTCCAAAGCGCCTTTCTCCTTGTTTTCTGGAAGTACTGTAAAGTATATTGTGGCACGATTTCCATGATCGGAAATAGATACATCGGTTACTGTAAGTATTGATGTATAATTTCCTTCTCGTTGAAGAAATATAGCTGCTTTTTCCTTTATCAAATCTTTTAATTTTTGTTCTCTATCTGATGCCATATTAATTTATTTTTTCTATAGTAATAAATCCTTGTATTTTGTCGCCTAAAGAGATTTCAACTTTTGACTCTATCAAACATCCAAATTCATAGCCTTCATTTACTTCACTTGCTTTGACTTTTTTCAATTGCAATTCTTTTATCTTTCCTCTGCCTATCTCCGCGTCTCTTCTAAGTATTTTTACTTCGGATCCAATTTTCAATGTTCCTTCTTGAACTTTCCCACCTAATATCTGCTTATCCTTGTTTTTGCTAAATATTGCTAGAATTTTTGCTGTACCTGAAGCTTCGTCTATGTATTCTTTTGGTATTTTTGCGCTTACTACTTCTTTTATATATTTTATTAGATTGTAAATAATATCAAAGGATTTTATTTGAACAATGGAACGCTCGATCAATGCTTTTGCTTTTGCATCAGGTTTGGAATTGAAACTAAGTATTATGATATTTGGATCTCCTTGAGTTATTTTTATATCATTTTCATTTATATCACCTATACTTTCTGAAACAATTTTAATTTTGACACTATTATGTTCGATTTTTACCAATTCATGTTTGATAC
The DNA here is from genome assembly GCA_964355845.1 of uncultured Candidatus Saccharibacteria bacterium. GTDB lineage: Bacteria > Patescibacteriota > Minisyncoccia > Phycocordibacterales > PALSA-1337 > CAIOGI01. The sequence continues at coordinate 7,397 of CAYHFF010000023.1, read as the reverse complement.
CGTCTAGACTGCCGATAGCGTCTGCTTTTAGTATTACTGGTATTACAACTATTGTATTATTTTCATTTTTAATTTCTCTTGTTTTATTGTCTACTTTTTTATTATCTTTATAACATTCAGCTATTTTTACAGCTTCATTTTTTTCACTGTATGTAGAGAATAGAGCACCAACTGTAGGGATTTTATTGAAACCGATAACTTTGACTGGACTAGAGAAGCTTGCTGTATCTATGGATTTACCTAAAAAATCTTCTAATATTCGTATTGGAGAAATAGAATCTTCGGAAACAACATACATTCCTTTTTTTAAAGTTCCATTTTTTATAAGCAATGTTGCTCCAATTCCTTTTTTACTATCTCTATATGATTCGATTATCACACCCTCTGCATTTATATTTGGATTTGCTTTTAGATCTGACATATCAGAAACTAGCATTATCATATCTAGGAGATCATCTATTCCATCACCTCGTATTGCGGATATTGGAACTACTGGTATTTCTCCTCCATAACCTTCAACATAAACCTCACTTTCTGCCAAGCCTTGTTTTGTTGTTTCTATATTTGCGCCGGGCTTGTCTATTTTATTTATTGCCACTATATAAGGGATTTTTTCTGCTAGAATACATTTCAATGCTTCAATAGTCTGTGTTTTGACACCATCCTCCGCAGAGACAACAAGTATTGCTATATCTGCCACCTTTGCTCCACGCTCTCTTATGCTACAGAAAGCTTCATGACCTGGAGTGTCTAGAAAAGTGATTTTTGATGCGTGATGAGAGTTTTTTCCATCTTTTGTATCATGTTCTACTTCGTATGCACCTAGATGCTGTGTGATACCGCCTGCCTCGGCACCTGTGATATTTGTTTTCCTTATATAATCTAGAAGTGTGGATTTTCCATGATCAATATGACCCATTATTACAACAACAGGATTACGGCGGGTAATATCACTCTCTATTTTTTTTATGATTTCTATATTCTTTTTTTTAGCCATATTAGTATTTTGTAGGTTTTTACTGTATCAGAAAAATGCTTATTTGGCTAGGGAAACCCTGCCCTTTATCTACTTGCGTTTGGTAGCTACTTTTATATTTATTATACTTTATTCCAGCATTTTCTTCGCTTCTTCTATAGCTTCCTTTTCTTCATTTGAAAGTTCGTATTCGGATATGCCATTTTTAATTGGTTTAGAAAATACACTTGTATGTTCTCTGGAATATATGCTAGATATTACTACACCGCTTTCATCTTGATTTATTATTGCAGTGGCAAAGCTTTGATTGCCTCCTGAACCAGTGCCTTTGAATGGATTGAATCTGACAGTGTGAATCGATTGTATGCTTTTATGAAGTCGTTTCTCGACACTTATTAGATATTTTTCCATTTCATTTTTAAAAATTTCAGACTCTTTCAATGATGATTTTATTGAATCTATAGAGTCTGCTAGATTTTTTGAATCAGAACCTAGGAGGAATTTATTTAATTTTTGATTTAAATAGATAATAAATGATATAAGTATCAAAATAACAATGATGAGAAGCGCGAAAGCAATAGTAGTAGAGTCCATTGTAAAATTCATAATAGAAGTATAGAATAATTTCTGATAAATGAAAATACCATGAATATATTTAATAATATAATTTATATGGATTATGCTTCACTTAACCCCATAGACAAGGGAGTTTTGCGCATAATAAAAAAGTATTCATCAAAAGACTATGGAAATCCTTCATCTATTTATAAATCTGGTGTAAGGGCAAGAGATGCAGTGAGTGATGCAAAAGTCCGTATTGCTAATACGATACATGCGCATGAGGATGAAATAATCTTTACTAGCGGAGGGACTGAGGCAAATCAATTGGCGTTAAATTCTATAAAAGGTAAGAAAATTATAATCAGTAATATAGAGCATTCTTCAATAATCAATGAAGATAATGCAATACATATACCAGTAAATAACAAGGGTATAGTAGATACTGAAGTTTTAAGTAAAAGTTTAACTGAAGATATTGCTCTTGTTTCTGTGATGGCTGTAAATAATGAAATAGGGTCAATAGAGCCTATACATGAAATCGCAAAAATAATAAGAGATGCAAATAAGAGAATGAATACAAAAATTCTTTTTCATACAGATGCATGCCAAGCGTTTTTGCATTTACCTATCTATGTCGAAAAACTTGCCGTAGATATGATAAGTTTAGATGGAAATAAAATCTATGGACCAAGGGGAGTAGGTATGCTCTATATAAAGCGGGGAAGTGAAAATAATAGTGAAAAAATAATAAGGAATGGTACAGAAAATATTCCAGCAATTATGGGATTTGCTTATGCGATAGAGCAGGCTGAAAAGATGAGAATAAAAGAAACTGCGCGAATAGCAATATTGAAAAACTTTTTTCTATCTGAGCTTATAAAAATAAATCCTGGAATCAAGGTAAATGGAGATTTGAAAACTGGAATAGCTCATATTCTAAATGTTTCTATTCCAAATATTGATAATGAATTTTTTGTTTTGCAACTTGATGCAAAAGGCATAGAATGTTCTACAAAAAGCGCATGTTTAAAAGATGAAGATGAAAGCTATGTGTTGAAAGCGATAGGTGCTAGTTCGAGAAATTCTGTAAGATTTTCATTTGGAAAGTATACAAATAAAAGAGATTTAAGAAAGGCTATACGCATAATCAGTAAAATATTAGTGAAATAAAAAATTAAATAAAAAAGCCGACAAAAACTAGACAAATGCCAATAATCTCCTATAATAAAAGCGTATAAAAAATATGCCACCATTAAACAATTTCACCACAAAAGCAAAGGAAGCTCTACGCCGTTCTCATGAATTGGCTATTGAACGCGGGATGAATCATGTAAACCCAATACACCTTATGTGCGCGCTCATCCTCCAGGAAGAGAGCATGGTTACTTCAATTCTCGACAGGCTCGAAGTGGATACAGTGCTTCTCACTGATCTTATCCTTGAACAAATAGAATCACCTGAAGCTGGGAGAACACTTTCACCATCGTATCAGATATATATTACTCCCGAGCTTGCCACTGTTCTTGAACATGCTGGTAAAGTCGCTTCACAACTTAAAGATGAATTTATTTCAACTGAACATTTGTTCGTAGCGCTATTTGAAACCGCAGGACAATCTCGTGAAATATTGGCAAGATTTAAAATTGAAAAAACAGCAGTACTTCAAATAATCGGAGAATTGAAAAATACAGATATAATAGGTGAAAATAAGCCAAAACAGTATAGAACATTATCAAAATACGCTCGTAGTCTGACAAAACTTGCAAGAGAGAATAAGCTTGATCCTGTCATAGGTAGGGACAATGAGATTCTCCGCGTAATACAAATACTCTCAAGGCGAACAAAGAATAATCCGATTCTAATAGGTGAAGCCGGAGTAGGCAAAACTGCTATTGCTGAAGGTCTGGCCATAAGAATGGCAAGTGGAGATATTCCTGAATCTTTGAAAGATAAAGAACTTGTGTCACTTGATCTCGGTTCTCTTATTGCTGGTACGAAATATCGTGGAGAATTTGAGGAGAGATTGAAAAATATTTTAAAAGAAGTAGAAAGAGCAGAAGGTAAGATAATACTATTTATTGATGAAATACATACTATAGTCGGAGCGGGAGCTTCTGAAGGATCTATGGATGCTTCAAATATGCTAAAGCCGGCGCTTTCTCGTGGAGAGTTGCGAGCAATAGGCGCAACGACGATTCGTGAATATCAAAAACATATAGAAAAAGACCCAGCTCTCACTCGTCGTTTCCAACCGGTATATGTAAATGAACCTTCTATTGAAGATGCAATAGCTATACTTCGCGGTTTGAAGGAAAGGTATGAGTTATACCATGGTGTAAGAATTACTGATGATGCAATAGTTGCTGCTGTAAACCTCTCTTCTCGATATATTTCTGATAGATTTCTTCCAGATAAGACAGTAGACCTTGTAGATGAAGCAGCATCTGCGTTGAAAATTTCTCTAGAAAATATGCCACCACAACTTAGTGATACTCGTAGAAAAATTATGCGTTTAGAGATCGAGAGAGAGGCCTTGAAAAAGGAAAATGGAAAAGAAGCAAAAAATAGAATACACAAAATCGAAAAAGAGGTTGCAGATCTAAAAGAGAGCACATCGGAGCTTGAATTGAAATGGACAAATGAAAAGGACACTATTTCTGATATCAAAAAAATCAAAAAAGAATTAGATATTTTAAGACAAGAGGCAGAGTCAGCAGAGGCTCGGGCAGATCTCTCTAAAGCAGCCGAGATACGCTATGGAAAAATTCCAGATTTGGAGAAAAATCTAGAAATCAAAAATAAAAGATTAAAAAAATTACAATCATCCAGAAGAATATTGAAAGAAGAGATAACTGAACAGGATATTGCATCAGTTGTCGCGCGTTGGACTGGCATACCTGTTGCCCGCATGATGGAGGAAGAAGCATTGAAGCTTGTTCGTATGGAGGAAGACTTGAAGAAGCGTCTTGTAGGGCAAGATGATGCTGTGAGAAAAATATCAGATACCATAAAGCGTTCTCGAGCAGGTATTGCAGATCCGCAGAGACCAATAGGTTCATTTATTTTCTTAGGTCCGACTGGAGTAGGTAAAACTGAATTGACAAAATCATTGGCTGAATTCCTCTTTAGTGACGATAAGGCATTGATCAGAGTAGACATGTCAGAATTTATGGAAAAATATTCAGTTTCAAAACTCATCGGTTCACCTCCTGGATATGTAGGACATGATGAAGGCGGAGGATTGACCGAACTTGTTCGTCATCGTCCATACTCTGTTATTCTTTTCGACGAAATTGAAAAAGCGCATCCGGAGGTATTTAATATCCTTCTTCAAGTATTGGATAATGGTCGTCTGACTGATTCAAAGGGTAGAACAGTGAATTTCAAAAACACAGTAATAATAATGACATCAAATATAGGCGCTCAATATATAGAAAAAATGCAGAAAATCGGTTTTGCAAATAAAGAAGAAAATACTGAAAAAACAAATTATAATGATGTAAAGGATAAAGTTATGTCATCTCTCAAAGATTATTTCCGTCCAGAATTTTTGAATCGAGTGGACGATATAATACTTTTTGACATATTAGACAAAGAATCTATTGAAAAAATTGTTAAAATTCAAGTTGATATTGTCATAAACAGATTGAAGGAAAAAAATATAAAACTGATTGTATCTGATGAAATTTTCTCATATCTTGCAAAAGAAGGATACAATCCGCAGTATGGAGCCAGACCGCTAAAGAGACTTATACAAAATAAAATTCTCACACCAGTTGCAAATCTTATGATTTCACAGAGTGTAATAGGTGGAGGAACAATATATGTTACGCTAAAAAATAATGAATTCGTATTTATAGTGGCTAAGAAAAAAAAGACAGATTTCAATATATTGCTTTCAGATATTGAGCTAAAGAAGTAAATCTGCTAAACTCCTTGCTAGAGGTATATTTTGCGCCGGTCGGATAGTGGCTATTCCAGGAGACTGTAAATCTCCGGCTTTTTAAGCATCGCTGGTTCGAGTCCAGCCCGGCGCACCAACACTAAACTAAAAGTTGTCCACATTTATTTTTTCAGGCAATTAAGTCATATGTAGTATAATTACTACTAATATGAAAATAAATATAATAAACAATATAAAAGCAATAATACTAGCAATTGTTATTGTTATCGGTGTAAGTTATGTATATGCCGCAGGTTCATGGTCTGCTCCAAATTGCGCTCCGCC
>CAYHFF010000023.1:0-1532 GCA_964355845.1 uncultured Candidatus Saccharibacteria bacterium | reverse complement strand
CTCAAGGAGACGTAATTGTATATGCATATGCAAATGCTCAGGTTGGTCAGGGAAGTGTACAAGAAGTAAAATTATTTAGTGATGGTAATGTTGTAAGAACATTGGGATATGGTGAGGAATGTTCAGAGAATTGCGGAGGAGGCGCGGCTAGCGTAGTGCTTACATCAAGACAGACATTGGGTGCTGGAAATCATACATTAAGAGTGACAACTGGTGGTAGCGTAACTATGCCAAATGGCGGTTTGCAGTTTATTATTCATGTTTTAAATTAATTAAATAATTTCTCTACGAATAGCTATGGGAATTCTCACAGATATCTCATAGTTGATTTTTGCGCAGATTTTCGCCATTGATTCAATAGAGTTAAAATCATTGCTATTATTGCTTATAACTTGAACACATTCACCGATTTTTATATCATCAATATCACTTATATCAATTGTGCTTATATTCATACTGATTCTACCGACTATAGGACAGAAAGTATTTCTGATTTTTACAAAACCTTTATTTGAAAGATTCCTATCTAGCCCCTCATAATATCCGATAGGTATATTGGCTATTTTCATATTGTTTTGTGCTATAAAAGTATTGTTATAACCTACGGCGTCACCTTTTTTTAATTTTTTTATCCCTGTTATTATTGTTTTCATTTCAAGAACTGGAATTAGGTTCATATTATCAATTTTTACTATTCCATATAGCCCTATACCAAGTCTCGAAGTATTTGAGTTGATTTTTCCAGCGTATTTATAGCCAAATGTATTGCTAATATGAATATATTTTATTTCAGGAAATTTATTTCTAGTTTTATCTACAATACTATTCCACAGATTGATCTGTTTGATAGTAAAATTAGAATTTGCATTGTCAGCATCAGAGAGGTGGGAGCAAATACCCTCCAGATTTATATTTTTATTTTTAATAATGTATTCAAATGCAGTATCTATTTCCTCAACTGATATTCCTTGTCTGTGCATACCGGTATCAATTTTTAAATGTATATTTGCAGTATTTTTAATTTCTTTCAAGGATTCAATTGAAGTTATCACATAGGAGATATTTTTGAGTGTATAGTTATTTATACATTCTGGTCTGACATATCCTATGATTAATAATTTATTTTTTACTCCATGATTGCGCAGTTTTTCGGCTTCATGATATGAATCTATAATAAACATATCAATATATTCTTTTAGAATAGTCGCAATTTCTACTAGACCATGACCATAAGCATTACTTTTCAATACTGGAGCAATGATATTTTTTGGATAATACCTCTTAAACTCCGCAATATTATTCAATAATGCTGATTTATGTAGGTGTATTTTTATAAGTGGTTCTGTAGGACTATGGAAGAACTTTTTGAATATCTTTTTTAGCCATATTTTCGTATTCATTGTATGCATATTGTACTACTTCCTGTAAGTCGTGATACTTGACATATATTATGAGATATGGTAGTGTATAGGTTGCTAAAAAAACTGGGCAAAGTCAATACAAAATGACAATGCCTAAATGAAGCTCTTTGA
>CAYHFF010000022.1:0-8685 GCA_964355845.1 uncultured Candidatus Saccharibacteria bacterium | reverse complement strand
TAAATATGAAATATTAAATACTGATAAAGTTTTACACGATATATCATCTATTATTGAATTAGTTGATTCAATAATAATACATGGATGTCATAGGAATTCATCTGATATACATATAGACCCGATACAAACTGGTGTCATAGTTCGTCTGCGTATAGATGGTGTGCTTACATTTATAGATACTTTACCACTTGATTCTCATGAGGAAATCATTGCTCGTATAAAAGTCTTGTCGGGACTTCGTACTGATATTCATTTTGTGCCACAAGATGGGAGGTTTAGATTTAAAAATGAAATGTATGATTGCGATATAAGAGTATCCACAATACCTACACATTATGGTGAAAATGCAGTAATGAGAATATTGAAAAATGAAAATGATATTCCGACATTGGGCAGATTGGGATTCTCTGATCACGATGTAGACAGAATAGTCGCATGCACATCCCATGCTCAAGGGATGATTCTAGTCACTGGTCCTACAGGCTCAGGTAAAACCTCAACCCTATATACTATAGTATCAGCACTTTCAAATGACAGAAATTCTATTATCACACTTGAAGATCCTATAGAATATGCAATAAAAGGTGTAAGACAAATACAGATACATACAAGACATGGTATAACATTTGCAAATGGCTTGCGTTCAATAGTAAGACAGGATCCAGATATTATTATGGTAGGTGAAATAAGAGATGCAGAAACAGCTCAGATTAGCACAAATGTTTCTCTGACGGGTCACCTTTTACTATCTACTCTACATACAAATTCCGCACTCGGTGCCATACCTAGACTTATTGATATGGGTATTGATCCATATCTTGTTTCTTCTACACTTACTTTGATTATTGCTCAGAGGCTTGTAAGAAAGTTATGTATATCATGCCATGGTCAGCAGTGTATTGTTTGTGGAAATCTAGGTTATAAGGGCAGGACTGTAGTTTCGGAAACATTGGTTATAGATGATGAAATTAGAAAATACATAATGTCGAGAAACACTATTTCAGAAATATCTAGATATTCAAGAAGTAAAGGCATGGTAACAATGTATGAAGATGGAATGGAAAAGGTAGAAAAGGGAATTACCAGTATTGATGAGATAAACAGAATATTACATGATTGAAAAAATAAATAAAATTCTCAGAAGAAGATCATTTAGTATTTCAGATCAAATATTTTTTTCTGAAAGACTTTCTTTACTTTTAAATTCCGGTATCGGAGCTGTTAATGCAATATCTATAATTATGAGTATGGATATGTCAAAAAAAAGAAGAAGTATTTACGAATCAATGATAAGTAATATGGAAAAAGGTATGAGTTTGAGTAGAATAATAAAAAATGAAAATATAGGTTTCAATCGTTTTTTAATCATTCTTATCCAAAATGGTGAAATGTCTGGAAACCTTTCAAATACATTACTCAAGGCATGCACATTTCTAGAGAAGAAGTCGCAAATTAAAAATAAAATAATAGGCGCAATGATTTATCCTATTTTCATTATCGTCTTTACATTAATAATGACTTTATTTCTCATACTATATATTTTTCCAAAAATAACTCCACTCATAAACAGTTTAAATATAGAATTACCACTTATGACAAAAATCGTTCAAGGTATATATCTTATCAGTACTAATTATGGATTATATATTTTGTTTTCAACATTGTTCTTATCTATTTTAATTTGGAGTATTTACATAAAATCAGATAAATTAAAGATTAAAGTAAATATTTTTTTAATTAATATTCCCATAATAGGCAGATATATAAAAATGTATTCAGTTTTAAGTCTCTGTTATATGGGAGAAATACTATTGAATTCAGGACATGGCATGGTAGAATTATTTGAAATTTCTGCTGAATATTCAGTAAATATAATATATAAGATTAGGTTTTTGGAAATTAAAAATAATTTAGTAAAGGGAATTTCTGTATCAAATGCTGTAAATACTGATGCTTTTCTATTCCCACCGTTATTTACCCATATGTGTGAATTAGGCGAGAAAATAGGGAATTTACCTTATATGCTATCAAATTGTGCAAAGGTATTTGATCAAGAAATTGACAATACTATAAAAAAGTTTACTTCTTTGATAGAGCCGACTCTTATGGTTTTTATGGGATTGATAGTCGGCTCTATCGCATTATCAATTATTCTTCCGATATATGAAATCACAAATCATCTCGGAAAATAGAAGAGGATTTATGATAATGGAAGTAATTTTATCCATTTCACTTTTTACAATTTTTGTTATTTCTATATTAACACTGGAGTCTAGTATGTATAGTATAAAGTCATGGTCAATAAGAGAACTCAAAAATATTAGTGAAACAGATTTTGGAAATATATCGAATACTCCTTTTACTAGATACGGTAATGATACAAAGTCATATGATATGGGTGATTATAAAATATTTATGTCAGATTATATAGAATCATGGGGTAGAAATACTTGCAATATTGAATTGGATTTAGAAAATACATATGAATATATTGATACAGGTATAGATATTGGGCTTGGAAATATGAGTACTGATGCAAAAATTAGAAATGGATTCATGTATTTGACTTCGGATTCAAGTATTTCTTCAGATAATGATCTCTATATAGTCGATATAAGAGATAAAAATAATTACAAAATAATTTCAAAGTTGAATACTGGCCCTGGGGTAAATGCGCTTGAAGTGGCAGGTCCGTATATATATTTAGCTCAAGCTAGTACAGTTAGACAATTGCAGATTATAGATATTCATAATAGAGAATTGCCAATTTTAATTTCTCAATTGAAATTACCTACATCTACAGCAACTACAACTTCTCCATTTGCTTATTCTATTTTTTATTCTAAAGGTTATATTTTTCTAGGAACAGTAAAATGGAACGGCGCTGAATTATCTATAATAGATGTCTCAAATCCACATAATCCAATACTATTATCTGTTTTTGAAACAGGGACTCTAATAAATGATATTTATGTAAGGGAAAATAAACTATATTTAGCAACATCGGACATGGAACAAATGCAAATATTAGATATAAGTAATATAAATAATCCAGTACTTATAAGTTCATTTTCTCCATCTGGCTTTAGTGTGCAAGAGGGTAAAGTGATTGACTATTTTGAGGATAATATGATTTTTGGTAGAACTGTAGGTGGTTTTAATATTATTTCCAATCATGAAATATTTGATTTTGGCACAAGCACTGATCTTTCAAATTATTTTTCTAGGGATATCAAAGGTGGAATATATGGAATTTTAAGAAGAAAGGGAAATATTGCTATTTTAACGCATGAATTTGATCATGAATTTCAAATATGGGATGAAAAAATGAAAAATGTGAGAGGTGAATTTGCCCTTAAAAATAATATGAAAAAGATGATTTGTGACAATAATAATCTATATTTCATAACAGGTGATAATAAGGCATTTACAAATTTAAATTATAAAATATGAATAAAGGTTTTACTCTAATTGAATTAATCATGTATATATGTCTACTATCAATACTTATGTATGGAGTTTTCGCTTTTCTAAATTCTAGAATAAACACTCTATTAAGAGATGATGTGATAAGTAGTGAAGAAAACGAATTATTAATTAAAAATTATCATATAAAATAATTTAAAATTAAATGAATAAAAAAATATTGAATAAAAATAATAGAAATAATAGAAATTCGGGTTTTATCGCATTAACTACAGTACTGATTGTTTCGAGTTTGATTCTTGCCTTTTTATATTTAAAATCTACAGAAATCAGTTATTTTTTTGAACAGGTTCAATTGAAAAAGGCGAGAATTATTATTTATTATAATATAGGAAACTGCATCGATCAGGCTATTTTAAATTTAACAAAAGATTATTTTTATGAAATCAGCACTACAACTGAATATTTTAATTTACATTGTTCAATTGATATGGTTAAAGAAGAAAATGGTTTTAAAATAATAAAGGCTTCAGGAAATTTGAAAAATATAATTCTAAAAAGACAAGCAAGTGTAAGGTTATATGACAATAGGCTTGAAGTAATTTCAATTGAATGATCTATTTAAAATTTTATCAGGATTTTATCTAAATTTTATTTAGATTTCATTCACATTATTTAATATTAATACATTATTAATTAATTTAAAAATAATGATTAAAAAACAAAAGGTATTTAGGAATTCAGGTTATAAAAAAATAAAAGAAATTCGAAAGGGAATTAGAAAATACAATATAAATAAAAGAAATATTATGGAAAGTATTTCAAAAGGCTTTACATTGATAGAAATATTGGTAGTTATTGGAATAATAGCCGTGCTTGCAAGTGTGGTGATAGTTGCTATAAATCCAGCAAGACAATTCAAGCTGGCTCGTGACTCACAAAGACTTAGCAATATCACTGCAATATTAAATGCAATAAGTCAAAATATTGCAGAACATAAAGGAATATTTGATTGCCCTATTTCTATTCCAAATAGTGCAAAGATAATCTCAAGTGATAATGCGACTGGAGTAGAACTCGCATCTTGTATTATTCCAGACTATATATCATCAATTCCATTTGATCCATCAAGTGTTGGAGCAAAATTTGTAAGTATAAGTGATTACGATACAAAATATAGCGTAATACAAGATCCGCAAGGCAGGATAACTGTAGGAGCCGTTGGTGAAATTACCCCCAACATATCTGTAACTAGATAGTAGTTTATAAGCTATAATAGTATTAATGCTTAATAACAAATATTTGCTAGTTCTCTGCACGCTACTCATAGTCTCTATGGGTTATATTAGAAATATAAATACAGATAATGCAAGTTTATTGGCACAGGCTAGAGATATTGTCATAGAATCTAAAGAAAAAACAGATCAATATGAAATTGATAAAAATATACTCATTGCAGATGAGCTATCTAAAGCTAGTATAAGTGAGGATAAAAAAAAATTAGAGAAGCCTGAAATTCCCCCTCCAAGACCAGATATTTCTGTGGAAGCATATCTTATAGGCAATATAGAAACAGGTGAGATATATATGAGTAATAATGTAGACAGTGTTTTTCCTATTGCTTCACTTAGCAAACTCTATACCGCACTAGTTGTACATCACTTATTTAATTTAAGTGAAAAAATACCAATTACACAATCTGTAATCGATACATACGGTGATTCTGGGCATCTTGTTCTTGGTGAAAAGTTTTTACCAAATGAACTCATGTACCCACTTTTACTTGAATCAAGCAATGATGCCGCGCAGGCATTTGATGAATATTTTGGACATGACAAATTCATCACAGCAATGAATGAACTTACTAAAGAAATTGAAATGAATAGTACCTATTTTGTCGATGCATCTGGTCTTAGTCCACAAAATGTTTCAAAAACTAGTGATTTGTTTAAACTTGCACAATACTTGTATAAAAATGAGAAAGATATATTGGAAATATCAAGAACAAAAGAAATTTCTATGCCAAAAACTGATGAACATGAAAGTCATAATTTCATAAATATAAATCCGTATTCAAATTACAATGGATTTATTGGTGGTAAAACGGGTAGAACTGAATGGGCAAAGGAAAGTATGATTTCACTTTTCAATCAAAATATTCAAGATGTGAATTTTCCACTTGCAATAATAATCTTGAGATCAGATATTGGGCAAAGAGAGATAAATACTGAAAAGCTTTTAGGAAAGTTTATGGATAAAGTTTCTATTAATTAATTTAAAAGTACTATGAGAATACTACTTGCAATAAGTGATATAAAACTTGCCCACAGAATAAAAGAAAGATTCACTGTAGAAAAATCCACTATTATGATAATTGAAAATGGGGATGATGTTCTTCCTAGACTAAAAGGTTTCAATCCTGATCTTCTTATTATAGATATAATATTACCCAATAAAAGTGGATACGATATACTAGATGAAAAAAGTTATGATAGGGAAATTACAAAAATTCCAGTTATTATTTTATCAAATAGTGGCGATCCTATTCATATGAAGAAAATACCATCTACACCTACCATAAGAGATTTTATAGTTTCTTCTTATATTGATATTGAGGAATTGTTAAAGAAAGTAAAAAGAATAGTTTAATCTTGCCTAATATCCATATATTGGTATAGTTAAACTTTATGGCAAAAAAGAATCAAGAAACAGCACTAGAGAGCAAACATTTTATGAGCACTGGCGATGAAAAAATTATTGTGCGTGGCGCTCGTACTCATAATTTAAAAAATATAACAGTAGAAATGCCTAGGAATAAGATAATCGCTATAACAGGCCTTTCTGGTTCTGGTAAATCATCCCTTGCATTTGACACTATATTTGCAGAAGGACAGAGGCGATATGTCGAATCACTTTCCTCATACGCGCGTCAATTTTTGAAGCAAATGCAAAAACCTGATGTAGATGAGATAATAGGTCTTTCACCTGCGATTTCTATTGATCAGAAATCAAGATCAAATAACCCAAGGTCGACAGTTGCGACTATTACTGAAATATATGATTACTTGCGTATATTATTTGCTCGTGTTGGAAAACCACATTGTCTAGTATGCAATCGTGAAATACATAGAATATCTAAAGAAGAAATTTTAGAAACAATAATTAGGCAGGTTACAAATCATAATAAATCAGTAAATAGTAAAAAAGATACAGATTCTAAAAATATTATGGGTGTTGAACTTTCAAATAGCAAAGTAAAAATCTATGCACCGATAGTTCTGGGTAGAAAGGGTGAATACTATCAGTTACTCTATGATCTTCTGGGTAAGGGTTATGATAAAGTCAAAGTGGATGGAAAGGTGATGCGCCTTCGTGAGCAAATAATACTTGATAAAAATAAAAAACATGATATAGATGTTTTGGTAGATGAAATATTTTTAAGCGAATTTAAAATAAATTTAAAAGCAAAAGATACCAAGCAGAATGATAATGCCCGAGAACGGCTTTCAGAGGCGCTGGAAAAAGCCATAGAAGAAGCACAGGGACTTATCAAAATAGAATTTCCAGATGAGGAGAAACTCATGTCGGTAAAGTTTATGTGTCCATACGATGGATTTTCATATCCAGAAATCGAGCCTAGACTTTTTTCATTCAATTCTCCATATGGTGCCTGCACGACATGTAATGGTCTTGGAACTCGTGAATTTTTCAGTAATGAAGTATGTCCGGACTGCAATGGTGTAAGACTACGCAAAGAAGCGTTATTTGTGAAAATCGACGGAATAAATATAGTGGATACGACATCTATGTCTATAGAGCAAGCAAAGGTATTTTTTGAAGAAATAAAATTGACAGATACAGAAAGAGAAATCGCAAAAGTCATACTAAAGGAAATCGAATCAAGACTGCAATTTATGATAAATGTAGGAATTGAATATCTTACTCTTGATCGTCGAGCTCATACTCTTTCAGGCGGTGAAGCGCAGAGAATACGACTTGCATCCCAGCTTGGTTCTGGGCTTGTTGGAGCACTCTATGTACTAGATGAGCCGACAATAGGCTTGCATCAGAGGGATAATGATAGACTGATAAAAACTCTAACAAGTCTGCGGGATCTGGGTAATACTATAATAGTAGTGGAGCATGACGAAGATACTATGTTCTCCTCTGATTATATTATTGATATTGGTCCGGGTGCTGGAGTGCATGGAGGAAATGTCGTAGTTTCAGGATATCTGGATGAATTATTGACTGCAAAGAAAAATACTTCAGGTTCAATCACACTCTCATATCTTCGTGGTGAGACAAAAATTGAAATACCAGAGTCAAGAAGAGAACCAAAAGGTAAAATATCTATAAAAGGTGGAAAAATATTTAATATCAAAGATTTAAATGCGGATATACAACTTAGCTGTTTAAATGTCATTACTGGAGTTTCAGGTTCTGGTAAATCTTCACTTATGTATGAAATATTACATAAAAATCTCGAAGCGAGATTGGAATTTCGTCATAGAACCGCAAAAGTATTTAATTGCGATAGTATTACCGGTACAGAATATTTAAGTAGAACAATATTGATAGATCAGAGCGCTATAGGTCGTACACCGAGATCAAATCCTGTCACATATACAGGTTCTTGGACACATATTAGGGATTTGTTTGCAGGTTCTGTGGAGGCAAGAGCACATGGCTGGGGTCCTGGAAGATTTTCTTTCAATGTAAAGGGTGGGCGCTGTGAAGCTTGTCAGGGAAATGGGGAGATTGCAGTTGAAATGCATTTTCTTCCAACTGTATATGTACCTTGTGAGGTATGCAATGGTAAAAGATTTATGAAAGAAACTTTAGATATAAAATATAAAGGTAAAAATGTCTATGATATTTTGGAAATGACAGTTGAAGAAGGTTTAGAATTTTTTGAGGATATTCCATCTGTGAGTGAAAGACTTAAAACTCTTGGAGAAGTAGGTTTAGGATATTTAAAGCTTGGTCAATCAGCAACAACTCTTTCAGGCGGTGAAGCTCAAAGGGTGAAGATTTCCTCCGAGCTTTATCGCGCGCATTTACAGAAAACTATTTACTTGCTGGATGAGCCAACTGTAGGACTTCATTATGAAGATGTAAAAAAACTGATAGAAATATTGCAGACTTTAGTAAATAAAGGAAATACAGTTGTTGTTATAGAACACAATCTTGATTTGATAAAATCTGCGGATTACATTTTAGATATAGGACCCGATGGTGGGAATCGTGGGGGTAAAA
>CAYHFF010000021.1:0-9644 GCA_964355845.1 uncultured Candidatus Saccharibacteria bacterium | reverse complement strand
ATCATCACTCATATTTTATCCATTCATTTACTGATGCCGTAAATAAATTGAAAGAACATTTGAGAGACAACTTTGGTATTAAACATAATCAAAATCCTGATTTTTATCATGAAAAGTTTGAAGTTTTAGGTATAGATGATAGCAGGAAAATAAAAGATACTCACTCCTCAAAAAGTTTTGTTGATGGGAATAAAAGAATATATATTATAGAAGCAAATAGTATAACTCATGAAGCGCAAAATTCATTGCTTAAAATACTTGAGGAACCGCATATTGATACTCATTTTTTTATAATCATGCCGGAGAGTAATTTACTTTTACCAACTCTCAAATCGAGATTATTTATTTTAAATAAAAGTTCCAAAAATATTCAGTCACTAGATGATGCTAGAAAATTTTTAAAATTAAGCAAAAATGATAAGATTAAATATGTAGATGAGATGGCTAAAAAGATTGGAGATGAGGAAATAAGTAAAATCCATGCTGTAGAATTTATAGAAAAGTTGGAATCAATTTTATATGAAAATGGTATTGAAAAAAATAAAAAAGCTCTAGAATCTGTGCTTAAGGTCAGAGAATACATAAACGATAGATCATCATCGGTAAAACAATTATTAGAGTATTTAGTGTTAAATATAGATTAAAAATGATATACTCTAAACAATATGTCATACGATTTGAATAAATTTAAAAAAATACTGTCAAATACTGAGGAATGGCTCAAAAAGGAGTTTTTGGGTATTAGAACTGGTCAAGCAAGTCCTACACTACTTGACGCTGTTAAAGTTGATTCATACGGTTCACTTGTGCCATTGTCACAAGTAGGCAGTATCACAGCTGAAGGAGCTAGAACTCTAAGAGTAGCACCATGGGATGCATCTATATCAAAAGAGATTGAAAAAGCTATTATGATTTCAAATTTAGGATTGTCTGTATCTGTTGACGATAAAGGTTTAAGAGTCAATTTTCCTGAGCTCACCGCCGAACGCAGAGTACAGATAATAAAAATCGCTAAAGAAAAATTGGAAGAAGGTAAAAAACAAATAAGGATTCATCGTGATGATGCAATGAAGGATTTGAAAACACAAGAAAAAGCCGGAGGAATGGGTGAGGATGAGATATTTAGACATGAAAAAGAGATTCAAAAAAATGTAAATGATCAAAATAAAAAATTAGATGAAATTTATTCAAGGAAAGAAAAAGAAATTTTAGATTAAATGACAGTAATCATATTTTTAATTGTATTAGCAGTACTTATATTTGTTCATGAATTAGGACATTTTTTAATTGCGAGATTATGCGGAATAAGGGTAGATGCATTTGCATTGGGTTTTGGTCCAAAACTCATTTCAAAAAAAGTAGGGGAGGTGGTCTATTCACTAAATCTAATTCCATTTGGCGGATATGTAAAAATTTTTGGTGAAAATCCAAATGATGAGTCAATAGCGGGACCGGATAAAAATAGAAGTTTTATACATAAAACAAAAATGGAGCAAATAGCCGTACTTTCATCTGGCGTTTTATTCAATTTTATATTTGCATGGATTTTGATTTTTTTTGCATTTCTTTCTGGAGTACCGGCATCAGTTTCCAGTTATCCACAAAATATAGGCGATATGAAGGACAAACATATAGCTATTATATATGTAAATCATGGATCTCCAGCTGATAGAGCAGGTTTAAAGGCTGGTGATGTATTGCTTGAAAATTCTATAGAAGAAATTCAAAAGAAAATAGTTCTAAGTCAGGGAAAACCTATAGAAATAAAATATAGTAGAAATAAAATTGAATCAGAAGTTAGAGTTACTGCAGAAATAAAAGCAACAGAGAGCAAATATACAGTAGGTATTATTATGGATAATATTGGCATACTCAAGCTAGGTTTGGTGGATTCATTTGTTGAAAGCCTGAGATTCACACTGCACACTATTTATGAGACATTCGCTGGATTATATGAATTAATAAAAGGAATATTCATTGGTGAATCAAAACTTTCATCCGTTACAGGCCCTATAGGTATAGCGGGACTTATAGGTGATGCGGCAAAGCTCGGTTTTACATATCTCATTATGTTTACTGCTATAATATCTATAAATCTCGGAGTATTGAATCTCGTGCCATTCCCAGCGCTTGATGGAGGAAGAATCCTTTTTGTAATTATAGAGTCAATAATTAGAAAACCTATAAAACCAATAGTCGCAAATACTATAAATACTATAGGTTTTGTATTGCTTATGATACTTATCGTAGTTGTAACATATAAAGATATAGTAAAAATGTTTGTTGAGTAATTATTTTTTCTTTGTAGTAAATAAAACTCCAATAAGAATAGTTGCAATTATCATAAGCACTATTAAAATAATCCACTGTGTAATCATTTTATTCTTTATTATCTCTCCTTAAGGCTATAATACTTAAAATTGCGAGTATAATAACAAGTATTGCTCCTGCTATATAAACATTTAACATATATGTATTGTAATCTAAATTCATAATTTATTATTTAGTTGTTACTTTCATGCTTATAAACCAAAAAAATATTGATAGAGTTAATCCTATCATAAATTTAACTAAACTTGCATTCTGACTAATGATTGGTTCTACTACTACTATGCCAGCAAAAAATACCTGACCAATATCTCTACTAATCTCAGATAAAGTGTATACATTCGGTTTTATTAAATTGCTTATATAGTCCATAGGTTTATATTATATATTCTCTCAACATATAAAAAATATGCAAGGGATAACTACCATAAAAATTTTATCAAAATTTCATATCGTTTGTGGTGTAATATTTTGCAGAAAACAAAGTATTGCTGTATTATTGAGTCATATTTATGCGTCAATCATTACTTTTTACAAAAACTAGGAAGGATGCGCCAAAGGATGAGGTTTCAAAAAATGCTCAATTACTTATTCGTGCTGGATTTATACATAAAGAAATGGCAGGGGTGTATTCTTATTTGCCTCTAGGACTCAAAGTAATGAACAAGATAGTGGGAGTTATAAGAGAAGAAATAAATAAAATAGGCGGACAGGAAATCTACCTCACCGCTCTTCAGGACAAGAAAATATGGGAAATTTCTGGAAGATGGTCAGACGATGTTGTCGATACTTGGTTCAAGACTAAGTTGAAAAATGATACTGAACTTGGACTTTCTTTTACACATGAAGAGCCTTTGACTCAGCTCATGACTGAATACCTCCGTTCATTCAGAGATTTACCTACTTTTGTTTATCAATTCCAAACAAAGTTCAGAAATGAAGCACGAGCAAAAAGTGGCATCATGCGTGGTCGTGAGTTTTTGATGAAGGATCTGTATTCATTCTGTAGAGACGAGGGGGAGCATGCAGAGTTCTATGAAAAGGCAAAGCAGGCATATATGAATATCTTTGAAAAAGTAGGTTTAGGGGACAAGACATTTGTAACATTTGCATCTGGTGGTTCGTTCTCAAAGTATTCTCATGAATTTCAGACTATTACAAATGCTGGGGAAGATAGTATTTTTGTAGATGAAAAGAGAAAGATCGCTGTGAACAAGGAGGTAATGAATGATGAAGTTTTAAATGATCTTGCTTTGAATAAAGCAGATCTTGTAGAAAAAAAAGCAGTAGAAGTTGGTAATATATTTTCTTTAGGAACAAAGTTTTCTGATACCTTTGACCTCAAATATATAGATGATAAAGGTGAGAAGAAGTCAGTAATAATGGGAAGTTATGGAATAGGGCCAGGAAGGGTAATGGGCACTATAGCCGAGATACTCTCTGACGACAAAGGTCTCGTCTGGCCAAAGTCTATTGCACCATTTGAAATACATTTTATTTTAATTGAAGATAAGGATGGAAAAGTGAAAATAGAGGCAGATAGATTGTATGAGAATTTAATAAAAAAAGGAATTGAGGTACTTTATGATGATAGAGATACTAGAGCAGGAGAAAAATTTGCTGATAGTGATCTTATAGGAATACCTACTCGGATAATTATAAGTGAGAAAACATTGGAATCTAAATCTGTTGAAATAAAAGACAGAAAAAGTGGTATAGTAAAAGTTGAAAGTATAGATTTACTATAGACATAACATTATATTTCAGACATATAATTGTTTTTAAACATTAACACTATTTTTTATGGTAATGTATGGACATATGAAGGAAATTAAAGAGAAAATATACAATTATCTTTCCAATGATATTGGTATTGATCTGGGTACTGCAAATACCTTGGTTTATCTGAGGGGGCATGGAATAGTAGTAAATGAACCATCTGTAGTTGCGGTAAATCAAAAAACCGGTCAAGTGGTGGCTGTAGGAGCTGAAGCAAAAAATATGCTAGGGAGAACTCCTGCACATATTGTCGCTATTCGTCCACTAGTTGACGGTGTTATATCGGACTTTGAGATTACTGAAGAAATGATTTCTTATTTGATAAAAAAGGCAGAATTATATTCAAAAAAATTGATAGGTCCGAGAGTGGTGGTAGGTGTACCATCTGGAATAACAAATGTTGAAATACGCGCAGTGAGGGATGCTACAAAAAACGCCGGGGCTAGAGATGTGTATATAGTTGAAGAACCTATGGCTGGCGCAATAGGAATACGACTACCAATTCACGAACCTATTGGAAGTATGATCATAGATATAGGTGGTGGAACTTCAGATATAGCTATAATATCATTGGGAGGAATAGTAAAATCAAAAAATTTGAGAGTTGCGGGTGATAAATTGAATAATGACATAATATCATATATAAGAAATGAATTTAAAATTCTAATAGGTGAAAAAACTGCAGAATATATAAAAATAAATATAGGTAATGTTGTTCAAAACGAGCCAATGGAAACTACTGTTCGTGGTCGCGATCTTATCACTGGACTTCCAAGAGAGGTTATAATCACCGACTCTGATGTCAGAGAAGCGATGTCATCTTCAATTGATGTGCTCATAGAATCAGCAAAAGAAATACTGGAAACAACTCCGCCGGAAATACTTTCTGATGTTATGCACAGGGGAATACATCTTGTAGGTGGTGGAGCCCTTATAAAAGGTTTGGATGTATTGCTATCTAGCTCACTAAAGCTCCCAGTCTATATTTCTGAAGATCCACTTACCGCTATTGCTAGAGGTACTGGAATGATTTTAGAAGATTTAGATAAATACAAAGAGGTATTGATACAAAATGAAGATGAGCTACGAACACAGAAGTAATATAAATAGAAAAATAATTTCAACTAAAATAAAAATAGTGGTTTTGATTTGTATCTTGATATTTATAATAAATATTATTGCTCCACAATTTCTATCATCATCAATAACATCACTTATTAGACCATTTTGGAATAATAAAGAAATACAGGGAATATCAACAGAACTCAAAGACGCTACTGTAAGTCAATTAAAAAACGAGAATACTGAATTAAAAAAAGCATTGGATAGAGGTAATGCTTCTAGTACAGTAATGTCATATATATTAAAGAAACCGCCATATACTGCATACGATATCTATATCATTGATATTGGTTTAAATAAAAATTTAAAAAAGGGAGATAAAGTCTATTCTATCGGCAATGTACTACTAGGTGAAATAGGGGAAGTCAATACAAATACATCTAAGGTAAAGCTTTACTCATCTTATGGAGAAAAATATGAGATTTTAATAGGTAACAATATTGAAGCAACAGCAATAGGCAAAGGTGGCGGTACTTTTGAAGTTATATTACCAAAGGGTACTGAAATAAAAGAGAATGACATAGTGACCGTTCCAAATATTAATGTTTCGGTATTTGGAATTGTTAGAAAAATTACTATTGACCCTGCAAAAACATTCAATACTATACTTTTTGCTCAACCTGTAAATATCTATGAGCAAAAAATAGTTTTAATTGATAGATCACAATGATTTTTAGAATCACTGCATTCATAATAGTATTTTTACTTATTATATACGGATACTGGTGGCTTACATGGCTTCTCGCTATTATCTTTTTATTTTATTTCCCTTCATATTATGAAATAATATTATGGGGAATTATTTATGATTCGATTTATTCCCTAGAAATACCGATGTTTTATGATTTTAAATATATTTTTACAGTTTTTTCTATAATAACTTTTTTATTATCACATTATGTGCAAAAAAGACTAAGTATTTATGATTAAATTTAATCTAAGAAAAATAAAGGTAAGTAAAGAAATAGAACCAGATGAGATTTTTATTGATTCTCATAATTTACCTCAATTTGACAGACAACAGTTTGAAGGAAAAATAGAAAAACCCATAACTAGATTTAGCATTTCACTCGTACTTATTATCTTCAGCTTAATTTTGGCAGTTTTTATTGTTAAAACATGGAAATTACAAGTTGAAAATGGAGACAAATACGCAGAGCAGAGCGAAAATAATAGACTAAGGCATACGCCTATATTTGCCTCAAGAGGTGTAATATACGATAGAAATGGAGTTGAACTTGCGTGGAATGCACCAGGTGATGATAATAATGTGGCTATTAGAAAGTATAAAGATATACCGGGTTTATCACATGTACTAGGTTATGTTCAATATCCATCAAAAGATAGTTCTGGATTTTACTATAGAGAAGATTTTGAGGGAGTAGATGGTGTAGAAAAATATTTTGATAAAAATTTAAAGGGAAAAAACGGCATAAGGATTATTGAAGTCGATGCATTGGGAAAAATTCAAAGTCAGAATATTGTGCAATTGGCAAAAGAGGGAAGTAATATAATTTTATCAATTGATTCTAGAATTCAGTCTGAAATGTATACAGCTATAAAAAATATAGCAGAAAGAGTTGGTTTTGCTGGAGGTGCGGGAATTATGATAGACACCACAAATGGTGAGGTTATCGCAATGACCAGTTATCCTGAATTCAATTCTTTTATAATGTCTGATCGATCAGATGTAAAAACTGTTAATGGATATTTGACAGATAAAAATAAACCTTTTCTCGATAGAGCTGTTGATGGTTTATATACACCAGGATCAATAGTAAAACCTTATATAGCGCTTGCGGCACTAAATGAAAATATAATTTCTCCAACAAAACAGATTTTGAGTACTGGATCAATTACAATTCAAAATCAATATTTTAAAGATTTACAAACAGTTTTCAAAGATTGGAAGGCTCATGGATATGTAGATATGAGAAAAGCTATTGCGGTATCATCTGATGTATATTTCTATACTATAGGAGCTGGTTACAAGGATCAAAAAGGATTGGGGATAAGCAGAATTGAAAAATATATGAGATTATTTGGTTTTGGAGAAAAAATTGAAAATTCATTTTTTACTGGCGCTATAGGAGTAATACCAAATCCTGAATGGAAAAAATTAAATTTTGAAGGGGAAGCATGGAATCTTGGAAATACATATCATACATCTATTGGTCAGTATGGCTTCCAAGTGTCATTGGTTCAGATGATTCGAGCATTGGGATCTATTACAAATAACGGAATACTTAGAAATCCAAGTATTTTAAAAGATGTACAAGGAGAAATCATAAGAAATATTGATATTGCGCCTGAAAGTTTTACAGTAATTAAAGAGGGCATGAGAATGGGAGTAAAACAAGGTACAGGAGTATCATTAAATGTCCCTTATGTTGAGATAGCGTCAAAATCAGGTACCGCAGAACTCGGTATAACAAAAAGCAATGTCAATTCATGGATGACCGGATATTTCCCGTATAATAATCCAAAATATGCATTCGTAGTGCTTATGGAAAAAGGTTCAGTACACAATCTCATAGGTGCTGGAGCGGCAATGAGAGAAATACTAGACTGGATGAATATACATACACCTGAGTATTTTAAATAAATTGTATTTACTTTATAGTATAAATAAGGTATGATATAGATCTTATAATCTTAACTTAATAGTATTACAATATGAGCGAAGCAAAACAATATCTTACCAGTGAGAAATTGGCTGAATTTACAAAAGAATTAGATTTTTTAAAAACAGAAAAACGCAAGCAAATAGCTGAAAATCTAGAATATGCAAAAAAGTTAGGTGATCTTTCAGAAAATGCAGAGTACAATGAAGCTCGTCAACAACAGGGTGAAATTGAAGATAGGATTAATCATCTTGAAAATTTGATAAAAACTGCAGAAATAGCAGATGGTAAAAAAGGCGATATTGTATCTATTGGTTCAATTGTTAAAATTCAAAAAGAAGGAGAGAAGGATGTTTTGGAATATAAAATTGTCGGTTCAGAAGAAGCCGATATGACTGTAAATAAAATTTCAAATCTATCCCCACTCGGCGGAGCATTGCTCGGTAAAAAGAAAGGAGATAAAATAGCAGTGTCTACACCAAAAGGTATTGTGACATACATACTATTATTATTTTAAAATATGAATTCACTTGAAGAAATAAGATCAATTAGACTTCAAAAATTAGAATTGCTAAAAAAAGCTGGAATGAATCCATACCCTAGTATGGTTCCGAGATCGTTTTGTCTTTTAGATGCAAAAAATAATTTTGTTGAATATGAAAAAGAAGGAAAAACCCTATCTATAGCTGGCAGAATAATGGCAATCAGAGGTCAGGGAGCAATTCTTTTTGTAGTTCTTTATGATGGTAGAGGTAAATTCCAAGCAGTTTTTAAAAAGGACGAAATTGATGAGAAACTATTCAAGCTATTTGCTGAAGCTATAGATATTGGTGATTTTATATCAGTAACTGGTAAATTCTTCACAACCGAGCGGGGTGAGCAGAGTCTATTGGTAAAATCATGGACTATTGCAACAAAAACTCTATTACCATTACCTGAAAAATGGCATGGTATAAAAGATGATGATGAAAGATATAGAAAAAGATATTTGGATATATTGATGAATGATGAACTACGCGATTTATTTATTAAAAAATCAAAGTTTTGGGATGTCACTCGCAATTTTCTAAAAGATAATGGTTTTCTGGAAGTTGAAACACCTACAATCGAGATCACAACTGGTGGTGCAGAAGCAACACCGTTTAAAACTCATCATAATGATTATGATTTGGATGTATATATGCGTATTTCCGTCGGTGAATTTTGGCAAAAAAGACTTATGTCAGCTGGTTTTCCCAAAACATTTGAAATAGGTAGGGTTTATAGAAATGAAGGCTCTAGTCCGGAACATTTACAAGAGTTCACAAATATGGAATTTTATTGGTCTTTTGCGGATTACAATGACGGTATGGAATTGGTAAAAGAAATGTATAGAAAAATTGCATCCGAAGTATTTGGTACTATGAAATTCACAACTCGCGGTCATAGTTTTGACCTTGCTGATGAATGGGTAAAAATTGACTATGTTGAAGAAATAAAAAAACAAACCGGAATAGATATCAATTCTGCTACTTCAAATGATTTAATAGAAAAACTTAAAGAATTAAAAGTAAAATATGACGGAAATAATAAAGAGAGACTGACTGATTCACTTTGGAAATATTGCAGGAAAAATATCGCAGGCCCAGCATTTCTCATAAATCACCCAGTACTTGTCGCTCCACTGGCAAAAAGTATTAGCGGAACTGAAACTGTAGAAATGTTCCAACCAATACTTGCTGGAAGTGAGCTTGGTCGTGGATATTCAGAAATAAATGGTCCAATTGATCAGAAAGATAGATTTGAAAAACA
>CAYHFF010000020.1:0-12193 GCA_964355845.1 uncultured Candidatus Saccharibacteria bacterium | reverse complement strand
ATCCTAAACTCCATCACATCACCATCTTCCAAATTCTTACTTTTCCTGATTATTATCCTGAAAAGTAATTTTTTGAATGAAAGCGGGTATGAGTTTTTGATGTCCGGCAAAGATTGGATCTGGTAGATTATTAAAATCAAACCAGTTCCATTCTGCAAATTTTTCTGGTTCAGTAACCTTAGGTTCACCTTCCCAATTTTTTGCAAAAAAATCTATGTGGACATAGTGAGTATCTAGTCTAGGTTCATTAACTAGATGTAGAAACTGAAGATCATTGGACTTTATACTTGTTTCTTCTTCCAACTCTCTTGCTGCGGCACCTGCAAGTGATTCACCCCATTCGAAGTGACCACCAGGCAGGCACCAAGTTCCATATCCAGTTTTTCCAATACGCTTTCCTAATAGAAGTTTTCCATCCTTGAGTACAAATACATTTACTCCGATTTTTGGAAATTTATCCATAGGAATATGATATCAGATTTTGCTTAAATCTTAAACTCTATCGCATCACCATCCTTTACTATATATTCTTTACCCTCTGTTCGAAGCAATCCTTTTTCACGGGCGGAGGCAAATGATCCTGCATCAAGAAGCTTGTTCCATTCTATAACTTCAGCTCGTATAAACTTTTCTTCAAAATCTCCGTGTATAGCAGTCCCGGCTTTTGGCGCGGTAAAGCCACGACCAATAGTCCATGCGCGAGTTTCTTTTTCTCCAGTTGTAAAATAGGTAATAAGGTTTAAAAGCTCATACCCTTTTTTTATAAGATCATCTATACCGTCATCCTTTGCTCCAAGTCCTTCGCGCAGTTCTTTTTTGTCTTTATCATCAATATCTTTTAATTCCTGCTCAATTCCCGCATCTACTATTACCCATTTTGCATTATTTTCCTTAAAAAAATTCAGCAGTGCCTGATATCGTATCTCACCGCCATTACCCTTTTCTTTTTCATCCATTTCATCGAGATTTTTTCCTCCCGCTTTTTTATTTAAAACATACATAAAAGGTTTTGAAGTGAGTAGGTGTAGGGATTTTAAAAATGGCTTTTCGAATTCATTTGGAATAACAGTAGAAGCAAGCTTACCTGCATCGAGCGCTACCTTGATACGCTCTAGGAGTCCATATTCGAGTATCGCCTCTTTTTTATTTGCTTTAACTTCCCTCTGCACATTTGCCATCCTTTTTGAAATAGTTTGCATATCGGCAAGTATAAGTTCTAGATTTATAACCTCAATATCCTTTAGCGGATTTATTTTTCCATCAACATGGATAATATTGTCATCTTCAAATATGCGCACAACTTCAGCTATTGCATCAGTCTCCCTGATATTGGTGAGAAATTGATTACCGAGACCTTCTCCATCCGATGCACCTTTTACAAGACCTGCAATATCCACAAACTCTACTATAGCAGGCACAGTTTTCTCTGTTTTTGAAAATTCTGCAAGTTTATAGAGGCGATCATCAGGCACAGCAACAACTCCAACAGATGGGTCAATAGTTGCAAAAGGATAGTTTGCTACAAGCACACTCTTTTTTGTAAGAGCGTTAAATAAAGTTGATTTCCCAACATTTGGTAAACCGACAATACCGATTGAAAGTGACATGCTAGAAATCTAACACAAATAATACAAAATATACAGTAAATTATAGAAATATTTTATATATTAAATATAAAAGTAAAACCCCTCCCAAGCTCCATTTCCAATGACTAATGAGAAATTTAAATGTATCAATTACAATATTCCAAGCTGAGTCAAATGCATTACTGAAAAAATTGCCTATTGATTTATCGCTGTCAATAACTTTTCCTGTACTTGTTCCAAAAACACTATTTTTTAAATTTTTTACTGTACCAGTAATATCTAACTTGTCTTCTACTGGTTTTTTATATTTATCAATTTTTGATACAAGATTCTCAGTAATACTATCAGTTTTTAGAACAACTTTATCAGCAGTATCAATAATTTTATCTTTTACATAGTCTTTAGTAATATTTTTATCGATTGATATAGTAGATACATTTGTATCATATTCTACTAATGTCTTATTGCCAGACAGATTTGTACTTATCTTAACTTGTATATCATGTGTACCTGATATTGTCTTCCATGATGCTGATATAGTCTTTAGAGTTTCAGAACTAGAATTAAAAGTACTTCTGGATATTTCTTTATCATCTACATTAAATACCGCTGTACCAGAAAAATCTACTCCTGAATTATTTTGTATACCTGCATATATTTTTACACTTTCACCTTCTTTTAAATCCAGAGTGGAGAACCATATTGTAGGTAAAATTCTAGCATTTACTTTTCCCTTTTCTATTTCTTGCGCAAAAATACTGATCGGCAAAAGTAACGATATTAGAAATAATATTAAATATTTCATTACTGCCTATTATACAATGGAAAAAAGGATTCACACAGTTTATACACAACCCGTATTCATAAACAATGTTATTATAGTAGTATGAAAAAAGAAAAAATTGTTATGGTGTTATTACGCTTATCAATGGGTTTCATTTTTATCTGGGCATTTTTTGATAAAGTATTTGGTTTGGGATTTGCTACTACTGCCGAAAAGGCATGGATAAATGGCGCTTCGCCGACATTGGGATTTTTGAAATTTGCGGTAAAGGGACCTTTTGCAGATATTTTTCACAATCTTGCAGGTATTGCTATCGTTGATTGGCTTTTTATGCTTGGACTACTCTTTGTTGGTCTTACACTCATATTCAATAGATATATTAAATGGGGATGCATTGCTGGAAGCATAATGCTTTTGCTTATGTATTTGGCATTACTTTTTCCTGAAAATAATCCCATAATAGATGATCATATCATTTACATTTTGGTACTTGCGCTTATTGCATTTAAAAATAGAGATGAGGTTTGATAATTTGCTATATCACATCTATTGAACCTTTCTTGTATATTGTAAGCGGTACAGAATTCCAATTGTTTATTATAGAAGTTATGTATTTCCAAGCATACAAAACTTCATCTGTGCTTGTAAATAGTGTCTGATCACCGATTATTGCATCATATATCACTCTCTCATAGGCGTCTGGTAAAACTTTATTTAATTGAAAATCACTATATTTAAATTTTAAAGTTTTTGGCTCAGTATTCATGGTAAATCCCGGAGTTTTTACTAAAAATCTTATTTTTATCATTTCATCTGGTTGAATTCTGAATGTTAAAATATTTTGTCTTCCTTCACTTACGCCATTTATACTTGAATTATCTTTAAAATAAATATTTATTTCTGTTCTTGTCTCTGACATTTCCTTTCCACTTTCAAGATAGAAAGGGACATTTTTCCATCTGCGATTATTTATATAGGATTCAATTCTAAAATATGTTTCTGTCTGTGTATGCTCTTTTACGCCATTTTCATGTCTGTATCCATCATATTGACCTCTTACAGTATATGTAGATGCATTTTTTGCAGATATTGGGACCAAATCACCTAAAATCTTTGCTCTTTCTTTTCTTATACTATCCGCGTCAAATACAGTAGGTGATTCCATAGAGATAAGGGCGAGCATTTGCAAAAGATGATTTTGCCCTACATCTTTTAGTGCTCCAATAGAATCGTATGTTGCTCCACGACTTCCTATGCCTATTTTTTCTATCAATTTTATATGTATTTTGTCTATATAATTCCTATTCCATAATGGTTCAAAAAGTGAATTCGAAAAACGAAATGCCATAATATTCTGCAATGCTTCTTTTGCTAAATAATGGTCGATTCTAAATATCTGACTTTCATCAAATAATTCTCCGAGTTTTTTGTCCAATTTTTTTGCAGTTTCAATATCATTTCCAAAAGGCTTTTCAACCAAAATTCTAGTCCAGCCTTCATCACCTCCACATGGTATGGTAAGTCCGGAATTGTGAAGATTGATAAAAATTGATTCATAAAGGGATGGTGGCACAGATAAATGAAATAGCTTATTTGAGCATTGTTTAAAAGTATCATCAATATTTCGGAGTCTTTGAGCGAGTTGCGCATATGAACTTGGTAAATCAAAATTTCCTTGCTCATAATACATATGGTCTATAAAATGCTTTACATCTTCTTCTTTATACTGTCCCGATTTTATACTCATATGAATACGGATAAAGTCACGAAATTCTTCACGGCTAAATGCTCTACGAGAAAATCCAACAACTGCAAATCTTGTAGGTAATTCTTTATTTACATAAAGGCTCAGTAGTGCAGGTAAAAGTTTCCTGCCAGCCAAATCGCCAGTTATACCTAAAATAATAAAAATTGTGGGGGCGATACTAACTTGCATATATTCGCATTTTAGCACAGTTTAAAAATCCTTACCCCATTCTTCCCATTTTGGAAATATTGAAGCAGCTATGAATACACAAAACAAGATGAATGGTGCAACTATAATCCATAGCGCAAAATTTATTACTTTAAACATTTCTAATTAAAAAAAATTAATCACTCTTAAACTTCTTCTTATACACTTCCATTGCTTTATTTATATGCTCATAAGCAATCTCCGGACCAAGAAATCTACCGATCTTTACAGTCCCTGGGCCTGTCTGAGGAATTTTATATGTTTCAAAAAAAGTCTGTATATCTTTTCTATCATACGGAGCGAGGTGATCAACATGATCTATATGATCAAATCTTGGATCTTTATTATTTACACATATTATCTTATAGTCTTCCTCGCCATTATCTATCATTTCCATAATACCTATAACCCGACCACGAACCATAGCCCCAGGAGATATAGGGTGAGTGCTAAATACAACAGCATCTAATGGATCATTGTCACCCTCATTCCATGTAGATGGCACATCACAATAATTCACAGGATAGTACATAGGACCATAGAGAACACGATCAAGTTCTAGTATTCCATAATCTTTGTTATACTCATATTTATTTGATTCGCCTTGTCTGATCTCAACTATTAAGTTGAGAATCTTTGGCGCTTTATCCTGCGGAATAATGTGAAAATGTGAATGTTTCATAATAGAAAATTCTATCATATTCTAAATATTTTACTAGTATATAAATAAAAAACATCCCAAAATCATTTTCAGATTTCGGGATGTGTGAATTTCAAAATATTATGTCAAAGTATATTTCATACTCTAAGTGTCTCTAGTTTTTCTTTTCTTGGAACAAATTGTCTGACATTGTAAACCATGCCCAGCTTTTCCATAAGGAGCAAGATGAGAAAGGTCATATCAGCGAGTGGAAAGTCTAGACTATGAAGCGCGGACTTCTGCGCCACATGATGTCCGTTGTGGTAACCTTCACCTAAGGTGAATATCGCTATAAACCAATTGTCGGTTGATCTATCGCCGGTTTTGTATTTTCTTTTTCCCCATACATGACAAATGCTGTTTACCGCAGAAGTGAAGTGCTGATGAAAGAATATTCTAACAAGACCACCCCAGAGAAAACCGTAGAATGCTCCGGAAATCTTTCCAGAATGCATATATCCAAGGCTTGCTGGTATCAAACCTCCTAGAAATATCCAGAGTACAATGTACCTGTCGACAAACTGAACTATAGGATCATTTTTCAATCTCCTAGTAAATTCATTGTCTGGTAATTTGTGTTTTATAAACATCCACCCGATCTGTGAATGCCATAAACCCTTAAATAGGGTGAGCAAACTGTCACCCGGTACTAAAGGGCTATGTGGATCTCCAGACTTATCGCTTTTTTCATGATGCAATTTGTGTAGTGTACACCAAGTGAATATCTTCCCTTGCACAGCAGAGCTACCTGCAATTGCTATGAGAAATTTTACCCATGGTTTTGCATAGTAGGACTCATGGGTAAACAACCTGTGATAACCGCCTGTGGTGCCGAAGGCGGTGATTAAATACATGAACAGAAAAACAGATAAATAGAACCAGTCTACTCCATTTTCCCACATGCAATATACCGCAATTACTACTCCGACTACTGGTGCTATGAAAAATGTTAGAAACATCACATAGCTACCAAAATCGATCTTCTTGTTTTCAGGAAGATTATCAGAATCTCTAGCCATATGAACTCCTTGTTGAGGTTTAGGCAATTTAAAAGAACATTGCCAGTAAATATTGTAACATGTAATACACTAATACTTCCGAATGACACCTTGAACTATTGCTCTTATTTTCATATCTTGCTCAGGGTAAATCGGTTTATAGTTTTTATTGGCTGGTTCAAGATAGACTTCATTGCCCTTTTTTCTAAAATATTTCATAGTCCACCCGCCATCTATTTCAGCTATCACTATATCTCCATCCTTTGCGTCACTTTTTCTCTCTACTATGACCATATCACCTTCCATTATTCCTTCTTCAATCATTGAATCCCCTTTTACTCTAAGTAAATATGATGAATTGCGATCTTTTATGAGATAATTATCTAAATTCATAGTGTCCAAAGTTTCCTCCTCTGCAGTAGTTGGTATACCTGCTTCTACCAATCCCAATAACTTTACTTCCTGAAAAAGATTTGTTGGTAATATTCTCCCTGTAGAATCTTTTTCTATAAGTCCTGCATCAATCAACTTATTTACAAGTTTGTATACAGCATTTTTTGATTTGAAACCAAGAATTTTCATTATTTCCTGATAACTTGGCATTCTCTTTTTGCTTTCATAGAAATCAAATATTTTGTTTTTATATTCTTCAATCATTTTTCTTTATAATATGTTTAATATGTTTATAGCATAAAAGTTGCCAAATTGTATATTGTCTTTTTGAACCAATTAGCTCTGTATGTATCGTAAAATCCATAAAACTGTGATACTAGGAATCTATGTCGTCTCGCTTCAGCCTTATATGGCAATCCTTTAATAATTTTTAGATCAATCTCTCTATTTAACTTCTTTATCTCTACTTTGATTTTTTGTGCTAATTTTATTTTGCTCATAATATAAATAATTAATATTCTAATGTATTTATATTATAGGTGAACGCTCGTTTACCTGCAAGTGCAAACTGTGGAAAACTTCTATTTCATTAAATTACAACACAAAAAATACAATCTGACTTTTTTACAAATGATATAATACAGCAAGACAATAACATTTAACAATAGTTTAACAATAGAAAGGAGGTAAAAAATGCCAAGAGAGAAAAGACAGGTAACGGGGATTCATGGATACTTTAAAGACCCACTACAACTTGAAAAGTGGTTGAAGGATTTCAATCCGATTCAAGTGCAGATAAATTTTGCGAACAAAATGTATCGCGGAGTAATCGCCAATTATACTGTGAAAGCTTATAGTAATACAGGTTATGTCTCTGTAGAATTTGGACGGGTATATACTGCAGAGTACCCAGTCAAATCAAATAACTCTATCGAGTGGTGTAAATTAAAAGAGCATTTGTTTTATTTGGTGGATAGAACAAAAAGGGTTAGGCATAATTTCAAATGGGTGTATAAAGAATGCGATGTAATGTCTACACCGATTAGTATGGGAATACTGTATTCATCCTATTATATAACCAGAGAAAATAGGATAAAGGTAAAAGGTAACGGAGAACACTGGAGATTCTTCAAATCAGATGATAGAACAAATCTAATTGAAACAGATGGTATAGTAACTCAAGTTGAGACGATCATATAACCCCGCAATTCACAGGAAATGTAGGGGTTATTTTTTTATTATCTGATGTAAACCAAAAGTATTCCCTTCTGTATCTATAAAATACCCCTGCCATGCCATGCCTCCAAGGTCAAACTTTGGCATTGCTACTATTCCTCCGGCTTTCAATATTTTCTCTGCTATAGCGTCGAAGTTTTCTACCTGTACTGTGCAAACGAAAGCATTTGTTCCCATTTCAGTTTCTTTCTTTTTTGCAGGACACTTTAGCAATCCTCCATTTATTCCCAGCTCTTTGCTATCTTTATCTGCTGTCATTATCATCCAATATTCCATACCTGGCCATTTTTCTATAGTCCAATCAAATATTTCTCTATAGAACTTTATTGCTCTTTCCACATCCTCCGCTTGAATTTCAAAATGTACTACTCGGTTCATGGTGTTATTGTTTTAAATTAAATGCGATTTATTAATATCTTTATTATAACAAATTTTGTAATATTCAAGTATATAAAATTGACTTACTAATCATTATTAATGTAGTCTACAATCAGATAGCCAGAAAAAGAAACCCTAACAAAGGAAACCCATGAAACGTGTGATTTTGACAATAGGTCCTCAAGGGGCCGGAAAATCAACATTCTGCAAACAGATAGTGAATGAATGTCCTAAAATTGATTTAGTGTCTAGGGATGAAATTCTTATTGAACTTTTTGGAACAGTTTGGCTTAGTCCGTATGGTGATGGACATCATCGAGCACATGAAATTATGTGGAAAAAGATCAAAGATTTACTGAAATTTGATGATAGTACAATAATTTTAGATACATGGAATGGATATCCTAAAGAGCGAAGTGATATTTGTAAAATATTACGTGATTTTGGGGTAGACAGAATTGAAGGTTGGTACTTTATAACTCCTCAACAAATATGTGTTAAGTGGTATCTCGAAAGAGAAAATCCTAATGAAGAATGGAGAAGAGAATCCTGCATAAGGACATGTCGTAGTAATTATTCATTCTATCATTCCCATGAGGTATCTAAAAATCAAGGATTTAATACTCTTCGTATCATAAATCCACTACAGACAACTCTTTTTCCATATTCTTATTTACTAAATTTGATATAATAGGGAACTCTTAATTTTTTGAATTTTTTTACACCATACTTTGACCAGTATGGTTTTTTGTAATAAAATACAGGCTGTTTTTTTATTATAAAAACAACACTATTCTAAAATAGATCTTAAACTTTTCATAATTTTCATAAAAATTAAATCCAACACATTTCTATTTCTAGTAGTGACAGGCTTCGCATCGGTTGTAGTCGTGGCAACTATGGTCGGAGTATTTACTGTCATCTTATCTGAAACGGGAGAAATGATAGGTACTATAGGAGTAGTAGACATTATCGGAGTCGCAGATATCACAGGAGTAACGGTAGTGACAGATTTTTTAGGAATGGTTTTAGGAATAGGCAATGAGCATGATGCTTGCGTGCCGCCATCTACTCCTCGACAACTCCACAGATAACTTTCCGAAGAGTCGGCCGTATCGCCAAAAATCCCAGAGGCGCATGTATTCACGGTAGCAGAACAAGAACCATTCACTGGAGAGGAGACTTCACCAGCGCCAGATTCATATGCCCCAATATCAAGTGAGGAACCATTTTTTGCTCGCGATAATACATCGCCGGAGATCGGATGAGTGTATGGTACCGATACTCCAGCATCAATTGCCTTACTTCCTAGCGCAAGGCTGAACGCATTTGAAAACTCCTTTTTCAGCCAATTGACCTTTTCCATGATACTGTATCCCGATGGAATAGTTACAAAAATAACTCCTTTCGCATCCTTAAACAAATTTACATTTCGTAACTCCGGATTTCCGGAAAGTCCTCCGACACCTGAACTTTTATCTCCAGAAAAGTTATTACTACACTGTGTACAAGTATTTGAAATACCGACATCACTACCTACATTGTGAATGTGATTTCCATAACCTAGGTTATTTCGAGCTATACCGTTTGAGGCAAGCCCGACAAAACCATGCTCTTCATTTCCTACTGCAGTATTATTTAGAAAAACAGAACCTTCTGAAATACGCGGTTCAAAGCCTCGCCCCAAGTTCGCATAAGCGACATTGCCGACAAAGCTCATATTTTTTACTGTGTCAAAAACTTTGAATCCTTGGCGTCCCTTAGGACCATTGTTAAAAGAAATATTATCTAGAACAAGAGAATCGGAAAGATTTATGTCAAAACCGTCGTCGGCATTACTCCAGACAATATTGCCTTGAATTAAGTTATTTGGACAGGCATTGTTATAACCCGGAATAGCATTATTAAGCGCCATAGAAACGCAATTTTTGCTTGTAACGATTCCATCGGAGTTTCCTCCACCGGCTGGATCACCACCTATGGGAAGCACATTTACCCTATCGGAAATATATCCGTTATGATGCGAAAGTGAGTTTTTAATAATGTTTTTAGTGAGTAGTCCTGTAGTACCACTTGGGCGATGAATCTCTATACCTCCTGCATGGCGATTTTGATATGATTCAACATATTCAATGACATTACCCTCTACTCTACTTTTATTTACAGACCCAATAATGATACCACTGTACCAATTGTCATGCGTTACTGTATTCTCAATTCGATTGAAACTGCCATCAATAACAAGCGCGCCTTGTTGTGAATTCGTGAGTTCAAATCCATCAAAAGTAATGTAATTACCGGTGATAGCGATAAGCTTTTCTCTTTTTTTGGAATCAAACGGCCCATCAGCCATTCCATCTGAATTTAGATCTCTATCTTCAAATCCGAGTCCCCGAATAATAACCGGTCCGTTCCCTGCTGACCTAAAACTGATAGGTGCATTTTTGGTTCCCGACTTTGAGATGACAATAAAATCACAGGTAGACCCTTTGCAATCTGCAGGTGTGTTCTGATATGTGCCAGCACTGATAAGACAAGTATCACCTGGAGAGACGGCGTCTGCGCAGGCTTGAATAGTGGAGTATTCACTCGGGACACAACGAATATTTTGAGCACCACAACTAGCGGAAAGCTCCACTGCATTTGCACTCGTCGCCACTCCCCCTCCGATCAAGAAAAAAACTGCAATAAAAATCACCACGCTCTTTTTGTTATACATAAATGCAATTATATAGTGTCGGTCATATGTTGTCCATGCACGTGGTTTAATTTATAGTCCACTGCCATTTGAAGGAAGAAAAGTTTCATTATAAACTACCCAACTCTGTTAATCACTATATCTACCCCTTGACTACCTAGCCATAGCAAATTTCTCCAAATTCAAACCCTGATTTACAGCTTGAAATGCTTCATTCCTAACCATATTCGCCATACTTTTTAGTAATGGTTCTACGCTCTTGACTGCATTTTTTGGTAGAACATACACACCATTAACCTCAACCATTTTATCAATTAACTTCTCGTACTCTGAATTATGAGAAATAAAATTTCCTTTTGCGTATTCGATAAATAATCCTTCAATTAAGCCCTTATCAGTTATATACAAAGAGAAGTCTTCTAAGAATTTTTTTAGTTGGGCAGAAGGAGAAATCTTTGGTTTTGACCAATACAAGGAATCCAAGTCTGGATTATATTCCATTACCCATTTATCTCTTTTTGCTATATTGAATATGTCAGTGATATTTATCATAAAAATGTTTTTTCTTCCCTATATAACTCCTTGAAATTATATTTTTTCTCTTGGACGGCATATATGCACAATGCCCATCCTTTAAAGACTGTTTTTACGTATAAATCAGGACCATTACACCCCGTAACCACCTTGCTGTAGTATATTTCATTACCGTTTCTCTTGTGTTCTTTATAGTAACATACAATCATTTCTCTTGCATTTCCTGGTCTATATCCAGTGACCACTAGACTTGGGGTTAATAGTGCCTCACTTATTAAAAAAGACGTAGTAGTAGGGTCAATTATTTCAGGATGTTTGTTTAAATGAGTCAGCCATAACTTTTCTGTCCAACACAACTTGATTGGTTTTCCAAGGTAGTCTTTGAAATTATCAGTGTAGAAGCAAGTGTTTTTATCTATATTTACCATTAAATCTTAGTTTACGTTTACCCAATTAAGTGTTTGCATTCTAGCAAAATGTCATACGAAGTAAAGAAGTTAAAAATATCTCCCTAAAATAAACAAAAACTCCCACGAATGGAAGTTTTTTGTTGGAATAGCACTCTTGGTAGACCCGTAAGCCAGTTATCGCTTTTCACCGCTACCCTCACCCTTTCGAGTAATCCACCGCACAAAGGCGGATGACGGACTTAATTCACGACCCCTGTTCCTAGCCGAAGCTAGAAAATACCAACTCTGGCTATCCCGAGAGAAATATAACATTATTTGTATAAAAATTAAACCCGACACAGTATTTTATTTCGTTGTGGACCCGAGGAGATTCGGTCAGGAGTCCTCGCCTACTGGCTCGGCTCCCGACCCGGTCTCGCTCGCCTACGCTCGCTCCGACTTTCGAATCTCATAGAAATCCAGTCAAAGAAAAAAGACTAGAACAACCTAGTCTTTTTTCTTGATGTGGACCCGAGGAGATTC
>CAYHFF010000019.1:0-12207 GCA_964355845.1 uncultured Candidatus Saccharibacteria bacterium | reverse complement strand
TAATTTTTGCTAATGCATTAATTCTACTGTCCTACTTCAAAGGTAACTAGATCACATACAGCAAAGCCTTCATCGCCCAGATGCAGGGCGACGATCTCGAGAATGCATATGCAAATGTATTCAAGGGAGTAGTAGTTGGTGGTATCAGGGATGGCGGTCTGGATGTACTGACGGGAGACAATAATGTTCCCTATGTCCAGATAAAAAGCTCGCTCACCGGGCTTCAGTCATTCCTTGCGGACTCGCTCCGCCTCAAAAGATTTATCCCGATTTGCCTTGGCGAACCGGGAAAGCGTGAGGAAATGCTACAGAGCCTCCTCAATTTCGGGGTTTGGATCGGATCGGACATTCCAAACCGTAAAAAAATCACAGAAGCTGTCTCGCAAGTCCGATACTTGTGCACAGCATAACCCAGGCCTCTTGTCATTTGACGGAGGCCTGAAACTTGCATAAAAATGATTTGTGTGGTATTGATAGTAATGGAATGAAGACATACGAAGACATATTGGATTCACTTCTTCGTTCCATCGAAAAACGAGACGGTCGGAAACCGGCTCTAGTAGCGGATAAACACAAATCCGCCACTGGAGAAGGTATGTGTCGAGAAGGCATTTGCCAGGTTCTCGCGGCAGAGCCTCGATGGACCCGATGGAAAATACTTTTCCATTATCCTCAACTCATGCTTCCCTACCTTCTTCGAATACGAAGAACGAAGAAAAAATAGCGTCCCGTGCAGAGTGATCTGCATGGGCGTTCTTTATTATGCGGATTATAGTTATAAATATTATTTGTACTTGTTTATCTCTCTTAGGGTTGAAACTTCATCATTAATCTCCTTTCTATTTATAAAAACCTTCTTCCTCGTAATAATATGACTGCTCTATACCCTTCATAAAAACTTCACGGTCATTAATTTTATCTGTCAAAGCAATGCGCAAAAGTTCGCGAATTTCGAGATTATTCACTGGGCTACGTTGCATAGCATTCAAATAATCTGCTTTGTCAATACTTACCCAATCAATACATTGTTTAAGATTTTTTTTAAAAATCAAATCTAGCCAAATCCTCATGCTCCTGCCATTGCCTTCCATAAACGGATGAGCGATATTCATTTCCACATATTTGACCACAATCTGTTCAAAAGTACTTTCCGACATTTCTCCGATTTTATTTAAAATATCTTCCAAATATATATGTGAGGCAAATCGAAAACCGCCCTTGCTTATATCCTTCGCCCGGATGTGACCAGCGAAATCATACAGTCCTCCAAACAAGTATTCGTGAATTTGTTGCAAACCTTTAGTCGTGCCTACTTCAAAAGTCTGAGTTTCTTGAGCGCCAAAGAGCTTCTTGGCCCGTTCCTTGCTGATTTCGTCAACATTTTTCATAAAAACATTATACCATTTCTTATGATCATTTTCCATTACAAAATAAGGATTTCCCCACCTACTACTTAACTATGGTCAGCAAATTCTTTTATGTAGATAAAATTAATTATAAGTATTATACTTACGATTAATTTCTATGCTTAAATTTCAACCAAAACCTGGATCAGTCATCTATTGTAATTACAGAGGTTTTGTAGCACCTGAAATGATAAAGAAAAGACCGGTTATTATTGTTTCAAAACACAAGCACAATTCAAAATTGGTCACGATTGTTCCAATAAGCACGACAAAGCCTGTTCCGGTGGAAAATTATCATTTGGAGATGGATATACCTTTTTGTGCACTTTATTTGGAGGGAGAAAAATCATGGGTAAAGTGTGACATGATAAATGTTGTTAGTCTGGATCGTCTCAATCTAATACGAGATAAGAGATCCGGAAATCGTCATGCCCCAGCGGTTGGTTCGACTTTTTTACTGCAGATAAAGGATTGCATTAAAAAAGCCCATTCGTTATAAAAAGCAAAAACCGCCATTAAGCGGTTTTCACAACTGAGGATACGGGAGCTTGGATTCGCTCTGTACCGTACCCTGCCTAAGTTTCCCTAGGTCTTAAAAGCCCACGAAGGGATCATTTAAACTATACCTCTTTTGCAAAACAAAAACAAGGATTATAGAGGACGAGGTGTGGATAATTACATTTCCCCACCTCCACCACATGCCTCACTAGCGTATGCGTGTACCCCATCTCATTATCATACCAACCACTACCGCAATAACAAAGACAACTATCATTACCAGAAGAAACCTAAAGAATGGTGAGAGTTCTTTAAATTCCCGTCTTCTTGTTACTGGGTAGAACAAAGGGTCCTGTT
Source organism: uncultured Candidatus Saccharibacteria bacterium (assembly GCA_964355845.1). GTDB lineage: Bacteria > Patescibacteriota > Minisyncoccia > Phycocordibacterales > PALSA-1337 > CAIOGI01. The sequence continues at coordinate 9,946 of CAYHFF010000019.1, read as the reverse complement.
TAATGAACGAGATAATAAATTTAATTATTTTATTCTTCATTATATTAACTTACCTGCTTCAATTACGTGTCTTACGAGAGTTTCTGTATACCCCATTTCATTATCATACCAAGCTAGCACCTTTACGAAATTACCTCCAACTACACGGGTAAATGCCAAATCTGCGATTGAAGCATATTTACTTCCTTTTATATCTGTTGATACTAAATCCTCCTCCGTAACAGAAAATATACCATTCCATCTATTCTCGCTTGCCGCCTTTTTCAATATTTCATTTACTTCTTCTGCAGTTGTGTTTTTCTTTGAAATAAAAGTAATATCCACAATAGATCCCACAGACACAGGTACGCGTATTGCTATTCCATCGAATAATCCACTGAACTTCGGCAGTACTTTTGTAACTGCTATAGCTGCGCCGGTCGAAGATGGCACTATATTTTGTGCTGCTCCTCTTCCCTCTCTGCCATCTTTTTTATTTGGCCCATCGACTAGTGACTGACTTGCTGTATATGCATGCACTGTATTTAATAATGCCTTTTCAATTCCAAGAGTTTCATCGAGTATTGCAATGAGTGGACTTCCGGCATTTGTGGTACATGATGCATTCGAAGAAATTTTCGTTGAATTTAATTTATCTTCATTTATCGCCATGAGTACAGTGGGAGAATTGTCATCATTTATAGGGGCAGAAATCACAACTCTTTTTGCTCCAGCATCTATATGCGCTTGAGCTTTGTCGGTTGCAGTATACAATCCAGTGCACTCTACTACAATATCAATATCCAAATCTTTCCAAGGAAGTTTGGCAGGGTCTTTTTCACTTATGTATTTTATTCCCTTTAAATTAAAATTTGAAATTCCATAAACACTGTCATATTTTAATAAATATTCCATACTTTCTATTGATCCTAGATCATTGACTGCTACTATTTCTATATTTTCATTTTCTTTTGCAATTTTAAAAAAGGCTCTTCCGATTCTTCCAAAACCATTTATTGCTACTTTTATCTTTTTCATTTTATTTATTAAATTATATATCTATATTATACCCTCTTTTTTTGATATAATACAAATTAAACATGAATATAAAAAAATTAAAGAGTAGAACATTGGATTTTATTAAAAAAAGAAAAATTGTATCTATAATATTGGCTATACTGATAATATCCTTAGGATATTGGTCATATAAAAAGATATTTCCAACACCTATAGTCAACAATTATGTGCTTTCACAAGCAAAAAAATCAGATATTGCAGTAACTATCACAGGAACTGGACAAGTAAGTGCTTCAAATCAGATTGATATTAAAAGTAAAGTTTCCGGAGAACTGGTATATCTAAATACAAAAGCAAATGGAACTCAAGTAAAAAAAGGAACACTTATTGCTCAAGTGGATGCAAGAGATGCTCTCATCTCTCTTGAAAGCGCAAAGATCGCATATGCAAAGCTCACTAAACCCGTAAGTGAAATTGATATTATCAAAGTGCAAGGTGATCTAAATGATGCAATTGTTACAAATAAAAAATCATATGAGGACACATTTAGCACAATTGCTACTACCTTTATAGATTTACCGATAATAATAAATGGCTTAAATGATATGCTATACACAAGTAGTGGTTATCTTGAAACTGAAAATGTAAGAAGTTCTGGACAAGAAACTGGACTTGCATATAGAGAAAAAACAAGTCTAAGTTATGATACAGCAAGAAACAAATATAATTCTCTTGTGCTTCAATACAGAAATCTGTCAAGAAATAGCGACAATAAAACTATAGAAAATTTACTAAGTGACACTTATTATCTCATAAAAGATATAAGTGAGGTATTGAAAAATGCGCAAAATACTGTGGAGTTTATTAGAAAACAAAAAAATGATACAGTTGGCATAACAGCAGCGAGTAATATCTCTGTATGGACAAGCACAATAAGTACAAATTTGAATAGTTTACTTACAGTTAAAACTGCAATATTGAATTCAGCAAATGATATAAAGGAGAGAACACTTGATCTAAATGATTTGAAAGATGGACCTGATGCGCTTGATATTCGATCCGAAAAACTTTCATTACAACAAAAAGAAAACGCCTATAGTGATTATTTTATTCGAGCTCCTTTTGATGGAATACTGGCAAGGCTTACTGTAAAGGCTGTTGACACTATAAGCAGTGGAACTGTAGTTGGCACTGTAGTCTCATCACAAAAAATCGCAACGATTTCTCTAAATGAAGTTGATGTTGAAAAAGTTAAAATTGGACAAAAAGTAGAGTTGGTATTTGATGCAGTCAATGAATTGAGTATACAAGGCACAGTTATAACTGTTGACCTAGTGGGTACAGTTACTCAAGGAGTAGTGAATTATAATGTAGAGATATCACTCGATAGTGATGATACGAGAATTAAACCGGGAATGAGCGTGAGTGCAACTATAATCACAGAGACAAAAGAAAATGTACTGACTGTTCCAAGTAGCGCTGTAAAAAGTCAGGGTAAAACAAATTATGTTGAAATGTTCACTTCCCCACTTGAGATCACTAAGGGACCAAATGGGACAGCGTCAAAATCTATACCTATAAGAAAAAATGTTGAAACAGGTATTTCAAATGATTCATTGATTGAAATAATAGAAGGAATAAATGAAGGCGATCAGATAGTAGTAAGGACTATAAAACCAGCGGATTTGCTCAAAGCTCCAGTAGCGCAGTCAAAGAGCTTGTTCAATACAGGAGGTAGGGCAAGATAATAAAATGATAGAAGTAAAAAATGTAAAGAAAACATATCAAAGTGGCACAACCAGCTTTCAAGCCTTGAGAGGGGTTACATTTGATATTAAAGATGGAGAATTTATAGCAATAATGGGCCCGTCGGGTTCAGGTAAATCCACACTTATGCATATTCTGGGCGCATTAGACACTCCTACAAATGGTACATACTATTTGGATGGAAAAGATACATCAAAAATGACAGATGATGAATTGGCGGATATACGACGAGAAAAAATCGGCTTTGTTTTTCAATCATTCAATCTCCTACAGAGGACGAGTGTGCTTAGAAATGTTATGCTACCTTTAGTATACGAAGGTATAGAGCCAGAAAAAAGAGAGAGCAGGGCGCGAGAAGCGCTAGCATCTGCCGGACTAGATGAAACGCATTTCAAACATCTATCAAATCAACTTTCAGGAGGACAAATACAAAGAGTTGCAATAGCACGCGCATTGGTCAATAATCCATCACTAATACTTGCAGATGAACCGACAGGAAATCTAGATTCTAAAACTGGTGAAATAGTTCTTGGAACATTTCAAAGACTAAACAGAGATTTAGGAAGAACTATTGTGCTCATTACGCATGAGCCTGATATAGCAGAACATGCAGAAAGGATAATACATATAAAAGACGGTCTTATACTCAGTGATTCTAGAAAACATAATAGAAGAATAATAGATATAGAAAAACAATTATGAAAATAATAGACACATTACACGAAACATACACTGCCCTGTCTTCAAATAAAGTTAGATCTGGACTTACCATGCTAGGTATTGTGATCGGTATAAGTTCAGTTATAGCACTTACTTCGATTGGCAATGGCGCAAAAGCAAGTATCGAAGGTAATATTGAAAAATTAGGGTCAAATCTTCTCACAGTAGTACCGGGTGTTGTACAACCCGGAAGAGGAATAGTTTCATCTGGCCGTGGAGCAGCACAAAATCTGAAATTGCCAGATGTGGATATTATAAAAAAAATTGATGGGGTAAGAGAGGTAGCGCCAGAACTTGATCGTAAATTTCAAATAGTTTCAAATACAGGAAATAATACAAATTCAACAGTAATAGGCACAATACCAGAATACCTTTCACTAAAAAATCTATCTCTACAGGAAGGTTCATTTATTTCAGAATCAAATAATAGAAGCTTGAGTCGTGTGGCGATACTTGGCCCTACCGCAGCATCTGATCTTTTTGGTGAAGAAAGCCCAATAGATAAAAATGTAAGGATAAATGGTTCAAATTTTAAAGTGATAGGAGTATTAAATCAAAAAGGCAGTGGTGGATTCTTTAACCCAGATGATGCGGTATTTATACCCCTTTCTGTAATGCAAAAAATACTTACTGGAGCAGATTATCTATCTAGCATTACTGTCGGGGTTTATGATAAAGATATAATGGATCAAGTTAAAGAGAGCATGTTTGATGCAATATCAGTCAAACATAGAGTTGATCCAGCAAGTCCTGATTTTTCAATATTCTCACAAGCTGATATTCTAGGAGCTCTCACACAGATAACTGATACATTTACTATTTTTCTTGCATCTGTTGCTGGAATATCGCTTATTGTGGGAGGTATTGGTATTATGAATATGATGCTCACCACAGTAACAGAGAGAACTAGAGAAATAGGGCTTAGAAAAGCAATAGGTGCTAAAAGAAAAGATATAAATATTCAATTTCTAATAGAGGCAGTTGTGCTCACATTCACAGGAGGACTTGTCGGTGTGCTACTTGGCTGGGCTATTTCATTTATTATATCTAGTTTAGGAATAATCGATACAAGTATTACAATGGGTTCTGTTATACTAGCATTTAGTGTTTCAGCATTTATTGGTATTATATTTGGATACTACCCTGCTAGGCGAGCATCCAGACTAAATCCTATTGAAGCATTGAGATATGAATAATAAATATTTATGAAAATAGAAAAAATAAAAATAGTAATTATCGGCGGAGGTTTTGGCGGTGTATATACAGCAAAATCATTACTTAAATATTTTAATACTGATGATATTGAAATTATTTTAATTAATAAAAATAACTATTTCCTTTTCACCCCGCTTTTACATGAAGTCGCAACAGGAGCCCTTACACCAGATAGTATTGTAGAACCTATAAGAGAAGTATTCCGCAATTCACCTATAGTGTTCGTAGAGGACACTGTTATTGAGATTAGAAAAGATACAAAAGAAATAATTACTACAAAAAACAAATACCATTATGAATATTTGATCATATCACCCGGCGCAGAGACAAATTATATGGATATTCCCGGCGCAAGAGAACATAGTTTTTCATTAAAAAATCTAGAAGATGCGATATCAATCAGAAATCATATACTAAATAAATGCGAAAAAGCCAATGCAACCAGTGATAAGAATATGCTTACATTTTCAGTGATTGGCGCAGGAGCTACTGGCGTTGAACTAGCTTCTGAACTTATAGAATATATAGAACATACTATATGTATCTATTATAAAAATTCTGTATTTAAAAAAGAAGATATAAAAGTCAATCTAATATCATCTTCCTCAGAAATTATTCCACAATTCCCAATAAAAATGCGCACTATTGCATTGAAAGAGATAGTGAGAAAAGGAGTAAATGTGATTTGTAACTCTTCTGTAAGTATAATAGAACCAGGAATCATACATATAAAAGATTCTCCGAGTATTAAGTCAAATACAATTATATGGGTAGCAGGTGTGAAGCCAATCACTGATTTTATAAAAGGAATATCATTTAATGAAAAAAGAAGAATTGATATAAATGAATATTTGCAAACTGTACAAGATGCAAATATATTTGCATTAGGTGACTCATCAGGAAATCTTCCCATGCTTGCGCAAGTTGCAGTACAACAAGGGCAAATAGTTGCAAATAATATTTTTAAATTGAGTAATGGCGGATTATTAAAAAAATTCAAATTCAAACAAAAAGGACTGCTAATATCACTCGGTCAATGGTATGCAATTGGTAATTTCTTTGGAATTACAATAAGCGGAAGGATTATGTGGTGGATATGGAGAACTGTGTATTTGTTTAATTTCCTTTCATGGAGAAAAAGATTTGAAATCGTGGTGGAATGGACTATTGACCTATTCTATCCTAGAGATATCAGTGTAATAAAATAAATAATAAACAGAAGACTGGGCTCTCTTTAGAAACAGAGAGCCCAGTTATGCGTTAGTTGATCTAACTTAATAACGCTTCATCACGATATACAGCAGTTGTTGAACAGGAACTACTGTGGTGTTCTGGATCACACTAAAGCGTTAAACCTCCTAACAAAAGGCTACCATAATAAATACCAATTTGCAAAATTGAAGACTAGAACATCTTCTGTGTTGCCTTTCTTTCTCTCCACCATGTCATAACAGAGTATTTCCCAGAGCCTAGAGCGGTAATAGCAGATGATGCAAGCAATAAAACTAGTACATATTCATAACCGCTATTTTGTAAACTATACCCCATTGGTCCATGAACCTTTATTACTGCCACAAGCATGATTATTGATAATAATATCCCTGAATATCTCACACAAATACCAAGTATCATAGATATACCACCTAAAAATTCAATTATAGATACTAGATATGCAAGCACAGGAACAAAACCCATTGTTCCAAAACCTTCTATTACTATGTCTATATTGCTGAGCTTGAACCATCCCGCATATATAAAAGTTATTCCAACTGCAATCCTTATCAATAATATTCCTAAATCTGTATTATGTAGCCCATTCACAAATGCGTTTATCTTGTTCATATATATATTATCTATTTGTAATTTAAGCATTATATCAGAGTATAAAATATAGTGTTAATGTAAACCAGAGTGTGGATATATCCCTATAATGGATTATATCGAAATATAGTATAATGATTTCAATGAATTATGCTGACATTATAGATTATTTGAGCAGTCCTATAGTATTGTTTTCAGTATTTATAATACTAATATTTTTATTATATTGGGTATTCACATTTACAATATTTTATCATCTCATAAGATTCAGTGTTGGCACATTACCAAAAAAAATCGCTTTTATTTTCCTATTTGGAGCTGTTGTACTTTTTTGCATTAACTTTTTATTTATTGCCTCTATGGATTTCAATATTTTAATAGATAAAATCAAAAGTTTATTTAGTAATTTAAATTAAATATTATATGAAAATATTTTCTATTTTTAATGAAACAAATAACACTTTCGAAGGTAAGGAGTACGATGAAAATGTACTATTATTGGTAAGACGGCATCCATTTTATATTTTACTTAAACTAGCATTTGTGGCTTTTCTCTTTATATGCCCTTTAATTTTTATTTCGATATATTCTGCTGTTTTATCAGGATACGATATGTTAATTTTTTCTGTATTTGTATACATGATGTGGTGTCTAGTATTATGGCAAATAATTTTCTACTCTATCACTATGTATGTGCTTGATGTATGGATTGTGACAGATAAAAGAGTCATAGACAGCACGCAACATGGATTCTTCAACCGTACTGTGGCAGAATTGCATGTTGCGAGAATTCAGGATATATCTGTAAATATTACTGGTTTTTTCCAAACTCTATTTAAATTTGGCGACCTTGAGATACAAACGGCTGGAACTGAAAATAAATTTGATTTCCTACAGATACCCTATCCGAATGAAGTGAAAAATCAAATAATGAGTCATATTTCTGATAAAATACATCATAGTGTGTAGAGTATTTGGGGAAATTTAGTAAAGTTTTATGAATCAAACTTATATTTCTCAATCTATTATTTTTCTATGTATTCCAACCTTGCTCCAAGTTCACGAAGTGCAACCTCAACCGACGAATATTTTTTCTCTTCTATGACATCTATTGGTATCGTTGCATGCCAAGTATATCCCGTTTCCTCTTCTTTTGTACGTAAAAAACTCTCTGCAGATATTTTATAAATAGAAATTGGTACTTGTAGCCTACTCTTAAATTTATTTGGAATAAATAAATCAACACCATTTTCAGATACATCAAGACCAACACCTTCATCAGTAGACCAAGGAAAAGAATGAGCTGCTGCGTATGCTGGTAATGGTGTAGCATATATTGCTGAATAATCTATTTTTCCTGCTGGAGTATACCGCTTCCTTGGTTCAAGCTTTTTAAGATTTTGTGTTATTGATCCGTGATACAAATATTTCATTTTTCTACTATCTTACATTATTTTATGCGACGCATCTAGAACACCTAGAGAATTAGTAAATTCTAGTAAATTAGTACCAACTAATATAGCATCCGCTCCATCTTCAATATCTTTTATTGTTTTTATATGACTCGCTTGGCACAACCATCCACCAAAAGCTTTTCGAGCATCAGCGAATGTCTCCTTTTTTACTGAACCATCTTTTAAATCACGAGCATTCCAAACTGTTTTTAAATTTTCAGGAATAATCTTGAGTTCAGAGATTGTTAAAGGTTCAATTAAACATTTCTCTAGATATATTTTTGGAATTCTTCCAACCACTAATACAAAATTAGCCCCACAATCAATTGCCCTTTGGATATCTTCATCTGTCTCATGAATACCTTTTGCTAAGAGAGGTTTGTTTGTTAATGAGCGAGCTTTTCTTAATAATTCAAATGAGCCACCCCATCTTGGATCTGTATGAATTGAGATTATATCTCCTATCTTATTTGCTACTTCAAAAAGCTCATTCCATGTCTTTTTAGAACTATATCCAAATGGAGATATGGTCTTTACTTCTGCAATTATTTCTACTTTTTTATACATATAATATATGCCATAAATACTCGCCTCATTGTAAGCCCTAGTTATTGACCTGACTTAATCTTTCGTATTATTCAAATACTTCTTAGTTCCCTCATCAAAATCAGAAACATATTTTTTGTCTTCTTCTTTCTTAAACTTCTCATACTCTGTGCCAGCTTTGATTTCGGCAGTTTCCTTTGAGACGGTACCCGCTGTTTTTAGTATTTCTTTTTCATTTAGTCGTAAAAAATCATCTAGTTTTTGTATCCAATCATCCATATTCATCGGCTTCTTTTTCCTAGCTTGCATTTCGGCAAAAGATAAATACTGATCAACAATGAGATTCAGGTCATATATCTCATCTTCTGTCAGGTAATTTTTAGCAATAAAAACATCATTTCTTTTTATCTTGCCCTGCGTAACAGAAGTAATTCCCATGTTTGGTTTTCTAGCATCGGCACGAGCTACAATAACTTCGGCGGCAGTGTGTCCATGTATACCAAAGTGCATCTTGTTCTGTACTGTCGCGAAGAAATTTTTTGTCAGTAATGAACTCGGGTCGTAGTCGAGACTGGTGGTATAAATATCTGTTATTTTCTGATAGAAATTTCTCTCACTCGTCCTGATCGATCGCACACGCTCAATAAGTTCATCGAAGTAGGTTTCTTTCTTGCCGTTTTTTAAACGTTCATCGTCCAAAGTAAATCCTTTAATGATATATTCTCGCAATCTATTAGTTGCCCAGATGCGGAATTGGGTACCACGCATGGAGTTTACTCTATAACCAACAGAGATGATCATATCTAGATTATAGTGATCAATTAGTCTTTTTTTACCGTCTTTAGCAACCTGTGCAATTTTTGCACAGGTTGATTTTTCCTCTAATTCATTGGTTTCTAGGACATTCTGAACATGCTTAACGATACCACTTCTATCAATATCAAAAAGATCACTCATTTGTTGAGCGTTAAGCCAGACTGTATCCCCGTCAATCGACACCTCTAATTTGAGTGCGCCATCTGTGGATTCATATAAAATGATATTTTTCGATTTCTTCATAAAGCAATTTTATCACAAAAAAGTTAAAGAGGATTCTCCACACCATCCCCGTGAGGACATGAGTCCACATATTGTGTTTCAGGTAGGGAATTCCGTCCCGCCCTCCATTTGCACCCTGCGTCTCTCCATTTTCTTTGCAAAAATCCGATTTTGCGAAATTGCTGCCGGGCTTGGAATCGAACCAAGATTCCCGCTTTCAGAGAGCGGTTGCCTACCTTTAGCAGACCCGGCAATATGTATTTCATTTATTCAATACATCAATACAAAATACATTAAAAAATGATATTTTTCAAGGGACTATGTATTGCATATATCTCCCCATAAACCTTGCTTATTTATCCTAGCCTCCGTTTCCAATTTCTTAAATT
>CAYHFF010000018.1:4199-12625 GCA_964355845.1 uncultured Candidatus Saccharibacteria bacterium | reverse complement strand
ATTTATTTAAAATAGCAAAAGAAAAATCTCCATCTATTATCTTTGTAGATGAAATAGACGCCGTGGGAAGAGTACGAGGTACAGGAGTGGGAGGTGGAAATGATGAAAGGGAACAAACACTCAATCAAATATTGGTGGAGATGGATGGCTTTGAGCCAAATGAAAAAGTCATAGTAATGGCTGCAACAAATAGACCTGATGTGCTAGATCCTGCTCTACTTCGTCCTGGAAGATTTGACCGAAGAGTGACTATAGATCTTCCCGATAGGAATGATAGAGAAGAAATATTAAAAATTCATTCAGATAAAAAACCATTTGCAGAGGATGTAAACCTTCGTGTGATAGCTGAGAGAACTCCTGGATTTTCAGGTGCTGATTTATACTCACTTATGAATGAAGGTGCAATATTGGCAGCTCGAGAAAATAGAACAAAAGTATCACAATATGATCTCGTAAGAGCGATTGAAAAAGTTATGCTAGGGCCCGAGAGGAAAAGTCATTTATTATCTAAAAAAGAAAAAGAAATCACAGCATATCATGAGGCGGGACACGCACTGGTCGCTTCGGTTTTGCCTTATGCAGATCCAGTACATAAAATATCAATTATTTCTCGTGGTCGCGCGGCAGGATACACACTTCATCTTCCTATTGAGGATAGAAAACTGCAGAGTAAAAAAGAGTTTCTAGATGATATATCTGTATCACTTGGAGGCTATGTAGTTGAAAAAATAATGTGGAATGATGTGACAACTGGCCCATCAAATGATTTGCAAGTTTCAACTGCATTGGCCAGAGATATGGTTACAAAATACGGCATGTCAGAGAAAATAGGGGTACTAGCTCTTGAAAGTTCTGGCGGTCGTGCTATGTTTGGAAAAGGTATTGAAGAAAAAGAATATTCAGAAAAGATAGCTGCGGATATAGATTCTGAAGTTGCTCGCATTATGGATGAAGCGTATAAGAAGTCAGAAGAAATAGTAATCAAAAATAAACCTGCACTTGACGCTATAGCAAAGAGATTGATTGAAGTTGAAAATATAGAAAGGGAAGAATATGAAAGTATTATAATTGCTCATGGTATACAGCCAAAGAAAAAGCAGGATATAGAGCATCAGGTATAGTATAAGTATATCTTGATATGAATCAGATTTATTGTTAATGTATTTGTATATAAATATATGCGCCTTTAGCTCAGTTGGTTAGAGCACAGAGCTTATACCTCTGGGGTCCTAGGTTCGAATCCTAGAAGGCGCACCAAATATAAAATCATACTTGATATAAAGAGTGTATTATGCTTTTATTATGTAAACTCGGCACATCGAAATTGTTTAAAAGAAAGGTCTGAATCATGAAAATCTATTCTAGAGGGGTGGGGATATTTTATACAAAACTGAAGACTTTAAAAAAGGACAGAGAAATGTATTTGATTGGATGTAATGGAGGTAGGAAATGCAAAGAAATAATTGCATTTCCAAATAATTTCCATGATATAGGAATCTTGGCCAATAAGGTTTCAAAGAGGGGAATTGTCAATCCATACTGGGTATACCTTGCAACTGATTATTCTTCAGTATTTGGTCAGGTTTTACAAATAGACACTGAAAATCAGATTATAGATATTGTTTTTTTACCTAAGACAATGTCTGATCAAATACCTTTTCAAGATGGTCTACCGAATACGATTATTTGTACTGCAGGATATGCTCAGTTGATAAACTTTCGTAATGATTCTCTACTGGCGTTTTTGCAAAGCGGTATAATAATGCCATGTAAAAATTCTTTTGTGTTCAATGCTCCGCTTGTGAATGATCAGTTTATTGTAAGCTGGAGTTCATTTGTGAGAACACGAATACTATCACTATTTGAAAAACTATCTACTTACATTGATTTTGTGAGGCGAGAAAATGGCATGGAACCGGAGGAATACCTGCCACCTGACATCGCCTACGAATATCGTGTGAGTGTGGTGAGTCTAAAATAATTTGTTACAGAGGAAGTTTCAGCCAAGGGCGCGATATAAAATAGCGCGCCCTAATCTAATTTATTCCCAATGCATCATGCTATTTTTTCGCTCCTCTAAATTATTTTTAATTGTTGGATAATTAGCCAATTTTATATCCAATTCAATTATCCTTTTTGCTTCGGTTCTAGCCGCTTCTACCATCTTTATATTCTGTAATGCTTCCATTGCTATGTCAGAGACTCCCCACTGCTTGCCACCAGAGAGCTCTCCTCCTCCGCGGAATTTCAAATCGTATTCAGCAAGTTCAAAGCCATTTTTTGCTACTTTTAATGCATTCAGTCTGTCAAAAGTTTTTTTAGATTTTGTATCTGCAAAGACATAGCAATATGCTTGATGACTAGAGCGTATTACTCTCCCGCGAAGTTGATGTAATTGTGCTAATCCAAATCTTTCCGCTCCTTCAATTATTATTACTGTGGCATTTTCCACATTGATACCAACTTCAACTACAGATGTTGCGCATAGTATATCTATTTTATGAGCTTTGAAATCTAGCATAACCTTGTCTTTCTCGGTGGGTTTCATTTTACTATGAAGTATTCCTATAGTGTATTCTTGAAATATTTTATCTTTGAGCCTTTTTGCTTCTTCCTTTACTGACTTTGCATATATTGCTAGTTCTTTGTCTGGATCGGGTTCATCTATTCTGGGGCAGATCACATAGGCTTGCCGTCCTGCTTTTAATTCTATTTTTATTTTCTCATATATTTCTTCTCGACGATTAGGAGTTACTATATCGGTGATTATCGGTTTTCTGCCATGTGGCATTTGATCTAATAAAGTTAAATCAAGGTCGCCGTAAATAGTAAGAGCGAGAGTGCGGGGAATGGGAGTGGCAGTCATAGATAGTAAATGAGGGACCCTCGTAGAAATACGATTGTCATCAGCACGCGTCAAAGCCTGCTTGCCTTGCAGAGAAAGCTCCTCTCGCCGACTCGCATATTTGCCTGCTGGCAAATTGCTCTTCTCAGTCGCCTTTGCTCCTTGCGAAAGGTCGGCTCTAGATTCTTTCTCTGCAAGGTCTATTAACTCTTTCTGCATCAAAGTCGCGCGCTGTTTCAATCCAAATCTATGTTGTTCATCTATTATCACATAGGCGAGGTTTTTAAATTTCACGGATTTTTGTATGAGGGCATGGGTTCCAATTAGTATTGGTATCTCTCCATTTTCTACCCATTTTAGAAGTTGTGTTTTCGATATATCTGTCCAACCTGCTGGGTTTAATTTTGAGGGAAACTTTTTGCACCCACTACCTGTAATTAATCCGACCTGTATACCAAGATATGAAAAGTATTTTATAAATGATTCAAAATGTTGTCCTGCAAGGATCTCGGTAGGACACATATATGCTACCTGTAGATTTCCAGATTTTCTCTGAATCCCATTTTCAATCGGTTTTGTTGTAACTATTGAATATGCTGTTGCTGCTGCCACTGCAGTTTTCCCAGATCCTACATCACCCTCTAATAGTCGAGACATCGCATGACCTTTTTTGAAGTCTTCAAGTATTGTATTTATTGATTTTCTCTGTGCTTCTGTTGCTTCAAAAGGGAATCTTTTAATAAATTCATTTGTATCATTTTTATTTGTTTCAATTATCCATGCTGGATTTTTTTCATAATTTTTTCGTATTATTTGTTTTTCTAATTGTATAAAAAATACTTCTTCAAATGCAAAACGCTTTCTTGCTGACATTGCATCTTCGGTTTTCATTGGTGTATGTATCCAGATAAGTGCAGTTTTCAGAGTTGGAAGATTGTATTTTTCCAATATTTCTTTTGGTATTGGATCTATGAGTGTATCGAGTAAACTGCTTCTGAATATATCTATGATTTTGTGATAGAGCCAATTTGAAGTGATACCGCGGGATTCTGGGTAAATGGGGTAAAGTGTATGAGACCCTCCTTCGCTTCCAAAGAGTGAATCTCCGACTCCTGTTGGTAGCTTGTTTACTACTTCTATTTTTGGATTTGAGAAATAGAGTTCACCTAGAGTTTCATCAGAAGACTTAAAAATCTCTTCAGAAACGAGACTCTCGTCAGCGCGCATAAAAGCCTGCTGGCTTTTTGCTATGCTCGCGCCGTCGCGCTGTGCAATGCTTCCTCCAGTCTGTTTCTTCAGAGATTTTATTTTTCTTTGTGATATTTTTCCTTCAACTCTCACGAGTGCATTCTCTTGTATCATTTTTGCTAGATATGGCTGATTGAACCAGACGCAATGTATTTTTCCACTTTCATCTTCTATCCATGCATCCGCCATTGTTATTTTTGTTCTAAATCCCTTGCCTGTTTTTAATCTAGTTATTTTACCAAATACTACTGCTGTATCGGATGCTTCAAGTGATGATATGTTCATTGTTTCTGATGTGTCGCCGTATCTTACTGGGAAGTGATATAATAGATCATGAACAGTTTCTATGTTAAGTTTTTTTAGAGCTATTTTCTGTATAGGATTTAGTCTTGCATATTCTGTTATGGGTAAATTATATTTCATTACGACATTATACGAATATTTTGATTAAAAGTCTTTTTTGTGTAAGAATTGCCATATCTGGAACCGTGGTGGAGTGGTCTAACATACCTCTTTGCTAAAGAGGCAGGCCCTTAAAGGTCTCGAGGGTTCGAATCCCTCCGGTTCCGCCTTCGCCTCGCAGTAGCTCGGCTTCGGCGTGACGAAGTCCGCAAAAGACGAGCGAAAGCGGGAAGAATAAATTATATGCATTATGTTCATTCATTAAAATGCAAAGACGGATATTATGTAGGTTGTACCGAGGATATTGCTGATCGTCTAAATAGGCATCAAAAAGGTAATGTACCAGCAACGGTAAATCGCTTGCCTATAAGTTTAGAATTTTATTTTGCGATTAGTGACAAATACAGAGCTTTTAATTTTGAAAAGTATTTGAAATCTGGTTCTGGCCGCGCATTCTTAAATAAACATTTCATTTCAAAACCGAAAAGTGATAAAATGTAAGAACCTTGAAGGGATTCGAACTATGGAAAAAGAACCAACAATTTCAAAGCAAGAATCTCAAGAAGTGAATCTCGAGGCTGTTTTGAGTAGTATAATGACTGCCGAAGAGTACAGTCACACCGAACATCCAACTCCCTACATTTTTGAGCTGAAAGTCGGAGATTCTGAACTATATTATTTTGGGACACCGCATAGACGCGATCCGCAAGATCCTTTATTCGCTGAAATTGAGACGGCCTTCAATAAAGCAAATCCTGATATCGTCTTTGTCGAGGGTATTAATGTCACAGGTGATAAAACTAAGTTTAACGAAAGAGTAAAGACTGCTTCGCGTGAAGAAACAATAGATCACATGGGCGAATCCGGCTTTACTTTAAAGCTCGCAGTTAAGAAAGGGATAGATTGGCATTGTCCTGAACCTACTGATGAAGATTTATATAACGACTTGCTTGCTCAGGGATTTTCAAAAGATCAGGTTTTTGCGTGGGACGTTTTTCACATTCTCCCCCAATACAATCGTCAAATGAACAAGCAAGGATTCAAGCCGTATGTTGAGCATTTTATTGAACGATTTAAACAGATAACAAACTGGGAAGGCTTCGATTATTTATACGAGCGTGCTATTCAGCTTGGCGAACAGTTACTTGGCAGACCTGTTGATGTCGAGAATGAACCAGATGCAATAGATTTTATTGACCCGATCCCATGGGAAGAAAAGAAAGAAAAACAAACGATCTTAAATCGCATTAGTGAAGCGTCCTCACGTTCCCGAGATCGGAAAATTGTAAGCGATATGGTTGATGCACTTAAAACACACAAAAGAATTTTTGTTGTGTATGGTGCGAGCCATGCAGCCATGCAAGAGCCCGCTTTATGTAAACTATACTTTATGAAAAAGCAAAAACATATTAAAAAATATGCCAATATCTCACCAGAACGTCCGGCCAAGCTTTTATGAACAGACATTTAATAGACGACAATAAGTGATAAAATGAGTGAACCCTAAAGGGATTCTAACTTATGAGCAATATAGTCTTTTATTCCTTTCGAACAAATAAAGTCCTTAAAGAATTTCAAGAGAACGGAATCCCTGTTTTCGTGTTTGGTTCGTTAAAAAAAGATTTTGAACTATTTTCTGAAATATTAAAAAAAGAAAAGCCAGATAGAGTTCTTGGACTAGCAGCTATTTCTGGAAAGTCTCGATCCGAAGCGGTCACGATAAATCGTTTTGGTCGTATAGGAAAAGTTAGTAAAGATGGTAAAGACTCTTATGTCTTGGAAAATATTGGTGGTAAGGAATTCAGAACTTCTAAGACCCCGACCACTTCTTTCTGCAATTGGACAATATATAGAACAAGAGAATTTATTGAGAAAAACGGCCTGAAATCACAAGTAAGTTTCATACACTTCAATCAGGCTGACACAAAAAGACTAACCACTTTGTGTCAGGCTTTAACAAATCCCATATAAACTATACAATCGGATTGTAGCTGTAGATCGCGAAGGAGAGTAAAATCAAGTCTGTATTTGGATATTTTTTGAGATAAATTTGATTATCCACAGATACTATTTGCTATGAATAATGTATAATTATATTCAAAAAAGAGATTTTTGTGAATGTGTCTTTTAAGCTCTAAAACTATGATCAAAATTAACAAATGAAAAAATACAATAAACACATTTTTCTATCAGTTATCGTGTTTACGGTATACTTTTTTTCTGCAACAGGAGCATTTGCAGCAAGTAGATACTGGGTCGGTGGATGCTCTACAGCTAATTGGTCTTGTAGTGATGCTGGTCCAGTGACTAACTGGGGTTCTGCTTCAAATACTAGAGATAATGTTTCTGTACCAGGCTCAACTGATGATGTATTTTTCGATGGGGTAGGTAATGGGGCAAGTAATTCAACTCTTTCAGCCAGTCAAAGTATCAACTCGCTTGATATGACAGGATATGCTAATACCTTAACCCATAGTGCAGCAGTAAACTTGACTGTCGCAGGAAATGGAGTGACATTTAAAATTGCAGGAACTTATACACCGAGTAATATCACTACATCAGCACTTATTTTTACTGGTACTTCTGGAACTACAACTATAACAACATCAGGTCAAAGTACCGGTAATATCACATTTAACGGTTCTGGTGGTAAATGGCAATTGCAGGATAATCTAGCAACAAGAAATATAGTACTTACTTTTGGAAAATTTGATGCAAATAATAAAGATGTCACAGCGGCAAGTTTTTCATCTAGTAATTCAAATGCCAGACACATACAAATGGGATCGGGAACATGGACTCTGACTACAAATGGTACAATATGGCTCACTACTACTGTTACAGGTCTTACATTAGTACCTGATACTTCCACAATCTCTCTTACTCATACTTCAGCTAAAACATTTTCCGGTGGAGGAAAAACTTATTACAATCTAACATCTGGTGCCGGTGACTTAACTATTGCTGGTTCAAATACATTTGATAATAATTTAACTGTAAATAATGCGGGTGCTACAAATGGACTTTTGATTACTAGTGGAACAACACAAACTATTAACGGAACTTTTTCTATGAATGGTTCGGCTGGTACTCTAGCTAAACTCGCCGCAACACCTTCAGGTATAGCAACTTTATCAAAAAGTAGCGGTACAGTCTCTGAAGATTATATGAGCATCGCTAGCAGTACTGTAACTGGAGGCGCGTCATGGTATGCTGGTGCAAATTCTACAGATGTTGGTAATAATACAGGATGGACATTTTCAGCTGCTCCAACAGCCCCCACCGTCACCACCAACGCTCCATCATCAGTTTCAACAACCACCCTCACTCTAAGTGGTAGCATAACTGCTACAGGAGGAGCTGATGCTACACAATCAGGATTTGCATATGGAACAGTATCTACTCTAGCTACAGTCATATCAACATCTACTCTAGGTGCTCAATCAGGAACTGCTACATTTACATCAGATATATCAAGTCTTACCGCAAACACTGTCTACTACTTCCGCGCATATGCTACAAACTCTGCAGGTACATCATATGGAGCAATCGAATCAACCACCACTCTAGCAGTCAGTGCTCCAACTGTTACAACACAGGCGGCTTCGTCGGTCGACACTACTTCAGTTACAGGTAACGGTAACATAACAGCTACAGGATATATCAATCCTACAGTTAGAGGATTTGTCCGAGGAACTACAACTGCATATGGAGCCACAACAACTGAAAACGGCAATTTCTCTACAGGAGCATTCACAGGATCTATCACTTCACTTACATGTAATACTCTCTACCATTATGCCGCATACGCTACAAACTCTCAGGGTACAAGTTATGGTAGTGATACGACGTTTACGACGGCTTCTTGTGGAGAATCAGCCCCCACCGTCACCACCAACGCTCCATCATCAGTTTCAACAACCACCCTCAC
>CAYHFF010000018.1:0-4099 GCA_964355845.1 uncultured Candidatus Saccharibacteria bacterium | reverse complement strand
CCACCACTCTAGCAGTCAGTGCTCCAACTGTTACAACACAGGCGGCTTCGTCGGTGGATGCAACCACTGCTGTATTGAATGGAAATATAACAAGTAATGGATACAATGGAATTACACAGCATGGATTTGCATATGGTACTTCAGCCACTCTTGCAACTACTATATCCACAAGTACTTTAGGTACAGCCAATACAGGAGCATATACACAATCAATCTCTAGTCTTTCAGCAGAAACTACATATTATTCTAGAGCCTATAGCACAAACTCAGCAGGCACATCATATGGCACAATCGTCTCATTTACAACAAGTGCATTAGGTTTGCAAACTCTCACAACAGTAGCTGCTTCATCGATCACAACAACAGGAGCTGTATTAAATGCTAGCATCACTGACACAGGAGGTTCCAATGCTACAGCAACTGGATTTGTATATAGCACAGAATCTGATTTCATATCTCCAATAGCTACAACAACTGAAGGTGCATTTTCTGGTACTGGTAGCATATCTTCATCTGTCACTTCACTTACTTGTGCTAGTACATACTATTTCCGTCCATACACTACAAACTCTGCAGGGACTGCATACGGTAGTTCACTGAATTTTTCAACAAGTGCATGTGCATCATCAGCACCAGTTTCTTCAGATAGTACAAACAGCACGAGTGGTGGTAGAGGGATAGTAGGGAATATAGTCTATAATACTGGAAATGTAATAAAAGATTTCATCAGTAATACTCCAGTCACCACCGATGTTTCCGAGCAAATATTAGCAAATAAAAAAGATGACAGCCATAATTCATGGGATTTAATATCTGTAGTTGATATTGATGAAGATGATGTAAAAATATCTAATAAATTATTAACTGAAATTAAAACTAAATTTCCAAATTTGATAAATCTATTTACAAAGTTAGGTGTATCAAATATTTCTGATATAGAGAAATTAAATGGAGTAGAAATACCACTTCCTATTTTGGAAGACAAAAAAGATTTACCTGCAGAAATAATATCAGTAGATTCAAAGAGTTTAGAGATCCCCACAACAATATCCATAAGCGATACTGGTACAGTTGAACAAAAAATTGAAACAACATCAAATAAAGAATTGTCACTTTCAGTAAAACCTATAGGGCCAGTTCACAGTATTGTTGGGTATCTTACTTTTAAATCAAGAAATGAAAATACAAATACTTCAATAAATAATATAAAGGTTGCTTATGCCGATGAAATTTCTGACGAGAAGTTTTTAATTGAAAAATTTAATTATGAGGATACTGATGGTGATGGTATATATACTGCGGTTATCAAAACACCATTAATCGAAGGAGTATATGAAATTATAACAATAGTAGATTATGTTAATAAGAAATTGGGTAAAAGGGAATTGAAAATGATAACTGTTGTTGATCCTGAAGGCTATGTGTATGAGACGATTCAAGGTAGAGAAGCAAGAGTTAAGAATATAGAGGTAGCAATATACAATTCAAATAATGACGTGATATGGGATTCAAATAGATATAATCAAGTAAATCCGCAGATTACTGATATAAGTGGTAAATATTCATTTCTAGTACCTGAAGGTCAGTATTATATTGTTGCTAAAGGAGATGGATATCGTGACTATAGAAGTAGTAGTTTTGAAGTTAAAGTTGGAAATGGTGTACACTTTAACATAGAGATGCATAAAAAATATTCATTCATAAAATCATTCGGTGACTGGAAAGTGATAATAATAGTAATACTTGTAATCGCATTATCAGTTAATTTCTGGAATGATCGGAAATTAAAGAAAGAATTATTAATTAAATAAATGATATGAGAAATTTGATAATAACAATATTACTTATAATGTCTTTGATTGTAAATCTGATATTGGTAACAAGTAATAGAAAAATAGAAAGAAATTATAGGGATTCAATAAAAACTAATCAAAAAATTAGCAGTGTTTTAAATTTTCAGAAGATTTTTGTAGATAAAATTCTCAATTCAAAAGGGGAAGTAAAATATGAGGACAGAAAAGAAATTGACAGACTAGCATCAAATACTAACAATCAAAATTTGATTAATTCATGGAATGATTTTGTTTTGGCAAAGACCGAATATGAAGCGCAAAATAAGGTCAGGGAAATTCTGTATATAATTGCTGACACTTCGAGTACAAAATAACTCTTCGATTGAGATTCAATTTTTCTTTATAATCGCCTTTCTTATATCATCAAATGTTCCATCAACCTTTTTACCGGGATTAAATATATTTAGAGGATCAAAAATATATTTTACTTCTTTAAAAATTTTAATAATTTCATCACCAAATTGCTGTTTTAAAAATGGTGTGCGAATTATTCCATCATTATGTTCTGCTGTTATAGACCCTTTATATTCTTTTACTAAATCATAAATCTTTGTAGCTAATTCTATAATAATATCTGCTGAAAATGATGAGTGCATATCCATAAAGGGTATAATATGAAAATTACCATTACCTAAATGTCCTTGAACGGTATAATCGAGCTTGTATTCTTCAAGTAAAGCTTTAACTTTCGGTAGGAATTTTGCTAAATGCTCGGGTTTTACTATTATGTCATCTATAAATGGGACAGTGCGCTTGCCATTTGTATGTTTACGAAGGAGATTGAAACTTTCATGTCGTATTTTCCAGTATTTGAGAGCTTCTTCACTTGATGATGCAATATGGGTATGAAAACCAAAAGGTTTAATATGTTTTTCAACTTCTATCAATTTTTCTTTAACTTCAGCATCATTTTTACCTGTAAATTCAATCATTAAAATTAATTTTGGCACACCTCCAATAGCCAACATATATGTTTCAGGAATAAATTGAAATCCAAGTTTTATAGCCTTCCATAGCCCTAATTGTTCTATAAAATCATAGAAGAATTTAACAGCTAGTATCATACTCTTGTCATCATAAGTTTCAAGACTATCTGGTTTGTATGGAAGTATTTCATTTACTAATTTTCCAATAGTATCAAGGGAGGGTAGGAATACTACGAGGATATTTGAACAAGGATCAAAGGGTATTATTTTAAAATTAATTTCAGTTACAATTCCCAATGTACCTTGTGAGCCGACTATCAATCTGCATAAATCAAAAGTTTTATTTTTTCTATCATAGACATTCCATAGATAATATCCTGCTGAATTTTTTGATACATTAGGTTTTGCCGACATGATTATTTCGTAATTTTCATTTATAAGACCGTATATCTTTCTATACAGTTCTATTTCGGTAGATGTATTTACTTCCTGAAGATTGCGACTTATTTTATGCTCCAATTCATCCATTGTCATTGGTTTTATCTCATATTCATTTCCATCATGCAATACGATTTTTAAAGAATTTATATAATTTTCAGTTTTTCCATATTTTATAGATTTTTCACCACCACTATTATTGCCGACCATTCCGCCTATTGCATTGATCTCTCTTGACGCTGTGTATGCTGGCATGTATTTTCCAATTTTCTTTGTTTCAAAATCAAAATCTTTATACATACATCCGGGCATTGCTATAACAAAATCATCTTTCACTTCTATTATTTTATTCATATATCTTGTAAAATCCATGATTACCGAATTGCCTATAGCACCACCTGTCATACATGTTCCGGCAGAACGAGCAGTTATGGAAAGTGTGGAATCCTCATCTTTATGTTTATTAACCCAATTCACTAGTATTTTTACATCATCAGAATTTTTTGGAAATACAACTACTTTTGGTTTTATTTCAAAAATACTTGCATCATGAGAATATTTATTCAATGTTTCTTCAGACATATCAATATCTCCCATGAACAGTTGTTTTAGAGAGTTAATATTATTAAGCATGGAAATATTATATCATGATGATTTGTAAATGAATGATATTTTCCGTATAGTATATGTTAGTTATGGAAAGATGGGTGAGTGGTTTAAACCAGCGGTTTACTAAACCGCCGTTCCTTTGTTGGAACCGCGAGTTCGAATCTCGCTCTTTCCGCCTTCGCCTCGCAGTAGCTCGGCTTCGGCGTGACGCAGTCCGCAAGTAGATCGCGAAGGAGAGAGCTGTATAGTCAAAACTAGAACGGTATTTTTACA
>CAYHFF010000017.1:8770-13081 GCA_964355845.1 uncultured Candidatus Saccharibacteria bacterium | reverse complement strand
GCCAAAGCGCCACCTATAAAAACCATATCGGCAATTGAAATAAATTTCTCAACTAATGGCAATTTCGTATCAAACTTTGCTCCACCTAGAATAAATACAAATGGTCTTTCTGTATCAGATGGTTTAAAGGCAGAACTTAAATGTTTAATTTCTTCTTCAAATTGAAAACCAGCATAACTCGGTATGAATTCCGTAATGGCGCAGATCGATGCATGCTCGCGATGCGATACGGGAAAAGCATCGTTAACATAAATATCGGCAAGTGAGGCCAATTCTTTTGCAAATTTTTTATCATTTTTCTCTTCACCTTCATGCATACGGAGATTTTCAAGCATTATTATCTTGTCGGTAGAATTTTCATCAGAGAAATCGAGTGCTTTTTTATAATTCTTTTCAAAAATACAATCAATTCCAAGTGTATTGAAATATTCCGCAATTGGCTTCAATGTCGGATTACCCTTTGACTCAAAATGGCTTATTATTATAATAATTGCGCCTTTTTCTCTTAGAAAATTTATACTGGCCAAAGATTTTCTAATTCTAAAATCATCAACTATTTTATTATCCTGAATCGGCACATTCAGATCAAGTCTTAATAAAACTCTTAGATTCTTTAAATTAATTCCGTCTTTTTCTATATTTCTAAGTAATTTCATCTCTATATTGTATCAATAGTTTTTAATAATTCTACAAATCCTGTAGTATTCATGCTTTCCCTTCCTACGAGCAATCCATCCACTTGCCCTTCTTTTATTATATCTACTGCATTTCTAAAATTAACTGATCCGCCATACAATACTGGCATAGACATAGCGCATTCATGTCCGTATATATCAGAAATTGTTTTTCGTATAAAAAGCATCATTTCATGTATCATAGGCGGATTCATGGCTTCCTTTGCCCCTATTGCCCATACTGGTTCATAGGCGATTATAAGTTTTGAAATATTTTTCTTTGCTACTTTTTCCAATGAATTTTTTATCTGAATCTTTATATAATCCAAATGTTCCCCTTGTTCCATTCTTTCCTTTTCTCCAATACACAATATTGGGCTAATACCAGAATCTAGCAATAATTGTACTTTTTTAGAAATCATCTGATCTGTTTCGCCCATATTTCTTCTCTCAGAATGACCGACTATAACATATTTAATGTCTAAATCTTTTAACATATTTACACCTATTTCACCTGTATAAGAACCTTGTTCTTGAAAAAATACATTTTGCGCTCCTATAAATACTTCATTTTGATTTTTAACAAATGATTTTAAATATGTATATGGAGGACAAATCACTATATCTATTTTAGTTAATTTAGGGGCTACTCTTTTTATAGAATTATATATTTTCCTTGCTTCTTCATATGTACTTGGATTCATTTTCCAATTCCCGATAATTATCTTCTTCATATTGTAGAAATTATACCATAAGCTATTTTACCTCTTCCCACGATATTGTGGTGTACTGATCAGATGTAAGTGGGAAACTCGGTGGTGGAGCATATAA
This sequence comes from uncultured Candidatus Saccharibacteria bacterium, assembly GCA_964355845.1. Lineage (GTDB taxonomy): Bacteria > Patescibacteriota > Minisyncoccia > Phycocordibacterales > PALSA-1337 > CAIOGI01. Next base: position 11,576 of record CAYHFF010000017.1, on the reverse strand, counting down.
AAGATTACCGTCATAAGTTATATTTCTAGTTATATAACCTGTATTATTTGTATACGCAAAACCATATCTCAAATTTGACGCGATCATTCCATAGAGTGTTATATCACTTCTTACATACCAATTGACGCCATTTGCTTTACAATCACTACTATAATAATACCTGCCTATTCTTCCATTTTGTGCGATAAGAGCTGCATCTATCCTCAAGCTGTCCTTACTGAACAAACCTGCTGTTATATTTCCTTGAGCAATGAGTGATATAACATCACTACCATTATAATTTGTATACAACAAATCATTATTTACTATGATATCTCTTCTAGTGCTTATATTGTCTGGAAACCTGCCAGCAGCGATTGTTACTCTTCCATTATTTATCTGCCCTTCTACCCATACATGATCTTCCACAAAAATTATGCCATTTGCGGGCATTGCATAATTTTGTAAAAAAGTCTGAGAATTTCCCGATGTGCCGATACTCCATACACCCCAACCATTTTGACTTTGTAAATTGGAACAATTTAGAGGGGTGGGTCTTAAACTATTTACCCTATACAAATCAAAAGTGTTATTTGTTTTAAGTAAAATTCTATATCCTTGCGCGCCAGAAGATGCAAAATATCTTCCATTTGCTTGCGCATCTGCTTTCATCTCTGAAAGATCTGTAGTTATACCAGTAAAATCAACTGCGGCAACTGGAAATTGCCTGCCAGCCATAAATACATCCGGCCTATTTGGCACTGGAGCGGGAGGATTTGGATCTGCAGGACTATCTGTTGTATATACGCCAAATCTATATGATGAACCATTGTCAGGATCAATATATTTATCTTTTGCGCTGGTAACTATATTGTGAGCAAGACCATCAAACCTTATACCGTTATTTGAATGTATTGGACCAAAAACTTCTGTGCCAGCGCCGAAACGCATAATGTCATTTGCAACAACTGCAAATTTTGCAAATGAAGGAATTGCCAAGGTAGTTTGTATTTTTCTATATACATCAGGATATTCAAGGATACTACCTTTTGACAAAATATTAACTATGGTGGAACCTTGTGGTGGCGGTGTTATAGTTAATTCAAATTTTCCAATAATATTACCCTCTTTATCTTTAAAATCATGTATAAATGGACCATTTGTAGATGTCGCATATCCATCCTTATAGTCTGTAGATGAATGCGCCAAATGCCATCTATAATAATCAATACCAGCTTCCGCTATTTGAAATGCTTGTTCACGAGCTGTTAATTGTCTAGTATTTTTTAGCATTACAGCTCCCCAATTCACAAATGCAGTAGTAACTAAAATAGCAATAAACCCAAAAACAAGCACATTGACCAATACAAAACCGTTTTTATTTTTATTTATTTTTAAAAAATTTAAAATCATAAATTGTCTTTTAAATTTCTCAAATTAACTTGTGAAGTATATATTCTTGACCTAGTAGATGTACCCAGATTGAAGTTAATCATTAAATTAATTTTAACTAAGTGAATATCTGTAACATTTACTGGATTAGTTAGCGGACTGCTCGTACCTGCATATGTATCATCGAAATATTCAAATAATGCCGTGCTTGTAGCTCTATTTACATTATATGCCAAAGTATTCAATTTTTCATCTGTTGAAATATAGGTTGGAGGCGATCCTGACGGCTTTGTAGTTCCTTTCATTAGAGTAGTATCATTTAAATAATACCTAATCTGCTCTTTTAAACCATCACTGTTGGTATCGCTAAAAAAGGTTATCGTATTTGTCGCCGCCTGTGCTATAGCATATGCGCCATTATTGCTCTGTGATGCAGTTCTCAAATCCTTTACCATTACTCTTATAATATTTCTTGCATCTTGTGCACTAGAAAAAGCGTCTTGGGAATATCTATTGTAGACAAATACATTTCTCTGAAATGAGCTTATTGCAATCATAATCAATCCAAATATCCCGACTACTACTATTATTTCAGCGAGAGTGAATCCTCTATTATTTTTAAAATAAATTTTAAACATAATTATGGTGAAAGTATTACTTCTTGTTCTTTAAAATCAGAATTTATCTCTATATCGCTATTATATGTAGTATACCCAGATTTTGAAATATTTATATTGTATGTACCTGATAAAAGATTACTGAATACTACCTGCCCCGGCGGTGTACATGATGATGTCATAGTAAAAGCTATATCAGAAATATTTGGTGTGAACATTGTATCTATAGTCTGTAAAAATACTTTATATCTTATGTATCTATTACCATTATGAACAACTGAAATTGGCGAATTTGAAATTGTATAATATGTAGAAGCTGTTCCATCAGGACCTAGATATGTCCATGTGGTAGTAGCAGTAAGCAGTACATTTGTAGCTATTTGAAATCTCACACTTTCCTCACCTGCTTGTACAGGCTGGTCAACAGGTGACCATATCAGATTATGGAAATTACTAGCTGACCCAGTATCAAAAGTATTTGATTCTAGAATTCCGCTAGTATTGTATACTCCAAATACTTTTTTCAATTTAATCTCCCCTTGCACATCGGATATTTCAATATTTCCATCCTGCTCTGTATAATCCACACCAGCACCCCCTGACCAATCTGATTGATTTATAAAACCCCTATCAGTTGTCAGATTTTGCACATTTGAATTTGCATCTGTCAGAGTGACGAGAGCATCAGTTACTGGTAATAGTGTTGTGCTATCCTTTACAGTGACAAGCAGACTTTTTGGTTCTTTATTTGAAACAATAAGATCTATACTTTGTGTACTATCTGGATTTAGCCCAATAGGATTTAAAGGATTTATACC
>CAYHFF010000017.1:0-8670 GCA_964355845.1 uncultured Candidatus Saccharibacteria bacterium | reverse complement strand
TCAACGATTTGCAATATGCCATCGTTATTTGTTATATCATCAATTATAATCGGTGGATTGATTTTATTATTTTCTACATGAATATTTGCCCCAGAAACAACAACCCCATTTGCATCAAAAACTTTTATAAACAGAGCACCATTTGTCGATGCAGTTTCTAGGTTTTTAGGAGCTACTGTAGTATTTAGCTGTATAGGCTGAAATGATGCACATTTCGGACAAGCTACTTCTATTTCAATCAATTTATTATCGGCGGGAGAAAGATCATTTGGATTACCACCTAATGTTCCATCAAAAGGCAAATCAATATTTCTGATAGTTGTAGTTACTAGAAATTCTACCCCATTTCTAATCAGATTCTGAACATTTGGAACTTTACCATTTGGTATTCCAGAAACTATGCCCACATCAGAATATGTAAGATTCCTGATTATCTCAAATTGTTCATTAGCGAGATTTAGGGCAAGTATTTTATATTGATTCTGATTTATAAGGGCAAATAAACTAACATAAGCCTGATATGCAGATGTAGCGATAACAAGAAATACACCGATTCCTACAAGAGTTTCAATTAATGTAAATCCATTATGTTTAATATCAAATGCTTTAGGCATATTTATCATATAACATTTACCAGTGAATACATCGGAGAGATCATAGCAACAGCAAAGAAACCTACAACAGCACCTATAAATACCATAAGAAATGGTTCTATAACTGTAGACATATCCTTTGTTTTTTGATCAACATCATCCTCATAAAATACAGCAACTTGCATAAGCATTTCACCTATTTTCCCAGTTTCCTCACCGACATTCATCATTTCACCTAGAAATACTGGGTACAGCTTCTTATTCTCTGTGAATATTTTTGAAATTGATTCACCTTTCTCAATACTTTTACCAGCATCCTCTAAAACTCTTTTGTAATATACATTTTGTATAACATCTGAAGTTATTCTTATAGACTCAACAACATCAACACCAGAATTTAAAAGTGAAGAAAGCGTTCTTGCTGTTCTTGCTGTATTTACCTCTTGTATTATTCCGCCAATAATTGGAATTTTTAAAATTGCATAATGCAAAATATTTTTGCCACTTTCTTTTTTTGACCATATAAACAGTATCGCTGAAAGAACTATGGCAACAAGCAATACTTCAAGACCATTTTCTCTTATTGTATTACTCACAAATAGAACAAATTTTGTAGAAGCTGGTAATTCTAGCTTTAGCTCTGTGAATGTTTTCATAAGTGTCGGAACAATATAGGTAAGCATAAGTATAGCTATGAGAATCATTGCAAAGACTATTACAGCTGGGTACATGAGAGCACCCCTGACCCTTCTCTGTAATGTATAGGATTTATCCATTTGATCTCCCACTATACGGAGGGACTCTGAAAGATTACCGCTTTGCTCTCCAGCCGAAACCATAGAAATAAATAATCTTGAAAACATATTTTTATAAACACTCATAGACTGACTCAATGTTTTACCGCTACTTATATCATTTTGAATTCCCAATAAAATCCTTTTCAATTCTTTATTTTTTGTCTGTCTTTCCATCACAGCCAGTGCCCGAGACATGGACAGTCCCGCATTTATCATTGAGCCCAAATTTCTAGCAAAATTTATTTTATCTTGAGTTTTTACAGAATGTAAAAAAGGAATTGAAAATTTAAAAAATGAATGCCCTTTACCAGATTTTTCTTTTACATCTACAATCTCTTCCCCTTTTTCTTTTATCAATCTATACAATTCATAACGATCTTTAGCATCTTTCTCGCCTTTATATATTTCACCATCTGATTTTTTTATTTTATAAATAAAATGTGACATATTATTCTGATATTACACGGAGAACTTCCTCTATTGTTGTACTACCTTGCACCGCCTTGAATATTCCATCCTCAAGCATAGTTATCATACCTTCCTTTTTTGCCTGAGTTTCAATCTCTGCTGTTGTTGCGCCTTTTATTATAAGTCCCTTTATACTTTCAGTAACTTTCAAAACTTCATGTATTCCCACTCTGCTCTTATAGCCATCATCATCTTTGCCCGGTACTGCTTTCCAAAATGAAATCTTCTCCCAAGTATCTCCAGACTTTACAACTTTTTCCGCCTTAAGCGTATCGAGCACTCGATCCAGATCGACTGTTTTACCAAGCACCGTGAGCTCTGCCTTTGACATAAAATATTTTTCTTTTGTATCAGAAAGTTTTCTTACTAACCTTTGAGCAATAATTATATTTATAGTAGAAACAAGTAAAAATGGCTCAATCTTCATATCAAGAAGTCTAGGAATTGCTCCAGCGGCGCTATTTGTATGAAGTGTAGAGAGCACAAGATGTCCTGTAAGAGAAGCATTCACCGCAAGTGAGGCTGTTTCATTGTCTCGTATTTCACCCACCATTATCACATCAGGATCCTGACGGACAAGAGTTCGGAGACCAGAAGCAAATGTAAAACCAATTTCAGGCTTTACCTGTGTTTGATTTATCCTTTTCATTTGATATTCTACTGGATCTTCAATGGTTGAAATATTGACATCAGGCTGATTTAAAATATCGAGAATCGTATAGAGAGTTGTAGTTTTTCCAGATCCAGTAGGACCAGTTGTCAGTATCATGCCTGTTGTAAGTTTTACCGCATTATGAATTCTCTCTAAACCTTCACCGTGAAAATTCAAATATTCAAGGGTAAATCCAGATACATTTTCTCTCAATAAACGCATTACAGTTTTTTCACCATAATATGTAGGCAAAATAGAAACACGAAAAGAAACTTTTTCATTATTCATTTCAATTTTAAACCTACCATCTTGTGGCAAACGCTTTTCATCTAATTTTAAATTTGAAAGAACTTTTATACGCGCAGTTATAGAAGCTTCAGCGTTTTTTGGCAAAACCATAGCATCGTGCAGTAGTCCATCTATGCGATACCTGACTAGCAGTTGATCATCCATAGGCTCAATATGAATATCAGAAGCGTCTTGAATTATTGCATGTTTAAGCAATGTATCCACAATACGCACAACAGGCAAATCCTCAGCAATTTTTTTCAAATCTTCTCCAGTTATTGCCTTGCCACCCACTTCGGCTATTGTTTTCAATGTAGCAGACTCTTTTTGTATCAAATCTCCAAATTCTGCTTTCAAACTCTTTTGATATTGTATTATTACATTTTTTATTGAATCAACATCAGTAAGTCTAGGTAAAATTTTCAAATTTACTTTCTTTTTAATAAAATCAATAGCAGAAAGATCATCCACATCAAGCATGGCAACCTCCAAGTTATTGCCGTCTTTTTTAAATGCAACAATATTATTGTTCCTTGCCACAGGCTCGGGAATAAGTGACAGTGTTTCAAAAGGAATTTTTCTTTCCTTTAGATCCACAAATGGAATACCGAGCACATAAGCCTGCATTCTACGAAGATTATCCTCTGTTATTTTCCCAGTACTTACCAGAACCTCACCGATACGCACACCCTTTTTATCTGCATCCTTTTGAGCTTTATCCAAATCAGCCTTTGACACAAGATTTGAATCAAGAATGAATTTATGTAGCTGTGTATCTTCGATGAACATATAGGCAATATTAAGCTATATTATAACAGAAAATATCGCATGAAAGGCTTGAATGAAGTGGGGATAATGGAATGATTTTTACACCTCATCTTGATATTACAAATTGTAATATCAAGATTAAAAAACTATTTCCTTAAATTTTCGTCCAGAGTATTTCCTTTCTCATCTCTCCATGCAGTCCAACCATTCATAGCCCGTCCAGAAAAGGTCGAAGCAGCTGACGAAGGACTCTTGAAAAGCACATCTTTAGTAAGAATATAGGAAATACCATCTCCATTGTTTTTCAATGTTCCGTCTTTAAAAAACTTTCTTCGTGCTGCAAGTGACCAACCAGTAAAGCTGTCTGTCTCTCTTATGCGGGCCAATGCACCTTTGAACACATTCAGACTACCATCATCCAAAAGTTGACTCTTTGCATCAAACCCTTCTCCTTTCAACAAATATGTAGAATGATGTGTAGTAATTGATTGCTTAATTGTATCAAAGACAGGATAACTTAATGCAGAAAGAATATATTCAATCTTTTTAAAATACTCTTTTGTCGAAGCAAGATCAAATTCAGATAAAGAGTTTTCTGCAGGGGAAGATCCGTTTACTAAATCATAACGATTTGCTATGTGTGCAGACTTTGTAGCAAGATATTCAAGATATTTTATTTTCGCCTTATCAAGACCGCCCGTGAAAACAAGAGCTGTGTTCCAGAAGTCTTTTGAGTCATCGTGAGTGATTAATCTTTTAAAAAAGTCTTCCGATTCACCAATATAAAGCTTTTGATTTGTCGATTCATCAGCTTCACCAAATAAAAAATAGATTGCTGGATCATGCGCTTCAGGACGGTCTTTTATCTCTTTAAGTTCAGTTCTTGGTACAATAAAACACTTACCAGCCCAACCAGCAAGTTGAATAAGCTTGAAACCGACAGGTTCCTTTGGTATAAGCATATTGAGAACTTGATTTTGCATCTTCCAATTAGATCATTTTTGGATCTGGGATGCAAGAGAGAAAGACATTATTAATTTCACTATAACGACATACCTGCTTTACTATTTAGCTGGCATATAATCTTGATAAACTTTTGACACCTGCAAATAGATAGACTCAATAATATGTACTGATTCTTTTTGATCCAGAATACCATTTTGCAATAAGAGTAGCCTCACGTTCTGTCTTATGCGTGCCTTTATTGTTTCATTATTAGCCCAATCAATTACAAGATCTCGACGTATACGCCTCACAAGTTCTTTTGTAAATTCCTTAATATCAACATCTGTGTTCTTTAAATATGGATCGGCTACTAAAGTGTCGTAAAAACTTATTTCATCGTATGATAATCCTAGAACCTTAACTTCTTCATCAAGCTTTTTTATTTCATCCGCAATTTCAAGAAGGCGTTTTATGATTTCAGCCGAACTAATAACATTATTTTCATACTTTTCAATTAAATCAGTAAGGAGTATGAGCATAGTCTCATATCGAGCTTTATTCATTCTCATTCGAGAAATTATTTCTTGATCAAGCAACTTGCGAACAGCGTCAACTGCAAAGTTTTGGAACCGTACTTTCTTTATCTCCTCAACAAACTTTGCATCAAAGACTGAGATACTCTTTGATTGTCCGTCTTTGGCAAACAAATCAATAATTCCTTCCGCTTGAATTGAGTCGTGAATAAGACTACGAATTGCACTCTCTGTTTCTTCTGGAAACACAGCTTTAGGTACAACTGTTTGCTTATTGATCCCTTCTTTTATCGCCTGCAAAAATTGCACATCGGTTACTATGTCCATTCCTGCCTGTGATGGCATAACAAGTGCATGAAGTTTGGACAAACGATTTACTGTACCGATATATTTCATCTTTTGGTCATCAGAAAGCCGCTCATCTTTTGAAATAACTTCATTCATGCACTCTTGCAATAGATTAGATAGCTCTATTCCTTTTAAGTCTCTCCAACCTTTGAATGACACTCCATGCAAAAAACCAATTGCGTCAGAGTGGATATGGTTCATCTCTCTAATAATTTCATCGAGCGGTAGTAACGCATTCTTCTGTATATCAGAATCGTACATAGCGAGAGCCTTCTTCAAGTTCTCAGCAATACCAATATAGTCCACAATTAAACCACCTGGTTTATCTTTGTAGACACGATTCACACGAGCAATCGCTTGCATGAGTCCATGATTTTTCAATGGCTTATCGAGATACATAGTGTGCATACTTGGAACATCAAAGCCAGTCAGCCACATATCACAGACAATGGCTATTTTCAGAGAATCGCTTGTTTTCTTAAATCGTTTTTCCAGCTTCTTCACATCTCGCTCTGATTGGATATCGTTTGCAAACTCATCGCTATTCGAAATTACTACAGCACACTCGGGGTGTCCTGATATCTTTTGTATTTCCTTATACATAGACACGGCGATTCGACGGCTCATAGTAACAACCATTGCCTTGCCCTCAATTGGGCGATTATTGAAATGGTTTACGATATCTTTTGCAACTTGTTCGATACGACTTTGTGATCCGACAACTTCCTCAAGTACTGCCCATTCTTTCCGAGCCTTAGCTTTGTCATCAACAATTATTTCACCTAAAAGATCATCAAATTTTGAATCTACGAATTTATCTGCAAGATGAAGTGGTACAAGTCTGCCTTCGTAATAAATTTTAACAATCGCCTCATCTGCCACCGCCTGACTCATTTTGTATGAGCTGACTACAGGACCAAAAACTGTCATTGTATCCTTGTCATCTTGTGAAATTGGAGTCCCGGTAAATCCTAGAAAGCTCGCATTCGGCAAAGCCTGTCTAACAGCACCTGCAAAGATACTGTATTGGGTACGATGAGCCTCGTCTGTAAGTACAATGAGATTGCTTCTGTCTGTTAATACTTGTTTTGCATCAGGATCATCTTGAAACTTTTGAACTGTCGTGAAGATAAGTTCACTTCCCAAGTGAATTAGCCTGTCACGCAAATCACGGATACTACTAGCTCTCTTTGCAAATGTTTCGTATCCCGTGCGCTTGAATGTTTTATAAAGCTGATCGTCCAAGTCCTCACGATCTGTGAGAAATACATACGCAGGACTTTTTAGTTCCTCAATGTTTTTTGTCTTATTCACATAGAAAACCATTGAGAGTGATTTGCCAGAACCTTGCGTATGCCAAAAGACTCCAATCTTATGATCTTGTTCACCTCGTACTGAACGAATAGTGCTTTCTACTGTTGCATTTACTCCGTAATATTGGTGATACAAACACATCTTTTTTGTGAATGTTACAGCTTCGCCATCTCCATCAGCTTCAAACACAAAGAAGTTTTGAATCACATCCAAAAAGCGTACCTTATCAAATAAACCCTTGGCTAATATTTCTAGCTGGTTTGAATTCTTCGGAGTATCAGTTGGAAATACTATCCCTTTCCATGTTCCATATCTTTCCCATGATGACGAGATAGTGCCATGTCTGGCATTATGAAAATCCGAAAGTCCGATAACTTGGTTGTATAAAAAGATTTTTGGAATCTCTTTTTTATATCGCTCTATTTGTCGATATGCCTCACCAATATTTGCAGATTCTCGCACAGCGCTCTTTAACTCAAATATAGTTAGAGGTAGACCATTTACAAAAACAACAAGATCAAGACGGCAGATCGCATCAATACCTTGTACAGTAAATTGATTTACTGCCAAAAATTCATTTGCTGATGGTTCTTTAAAATCTACGAGCTTTACGAGTTCTGTTTTTTCTTCTCCACCTTCTCGAAAAGTAATCTTTTTACCGTTTACAATCCACGAATATACTTCCTTATTTCCGAGGATAAGATCACCATGAGAATAATCTGCTATTTCCTTTACCACAGCTTCTGCCTGTTCAGCTGGTAGAGATGGGTTGATTCTTCGAACAGCCCCAAGAAGTCTATCTTTCAAAACAACATCTCGAAAATCCTCACGTTCTGATTGAGGTTGCCCAGGATTGATATCTGGACCATAGACATGCTCGTATCCCTGAGCTTTCAGCCAGTCGATGAGTGATTTTTCTGTTAAGTTGTCTTCGTTTAGAGAATTCATGATTATACTTTATGATTCAATACAGTAGTTATTACTTCTTTCATCGGAGTACTAACCTCAATTTGATCTTTTGTGAGATACCCTGTTGAATCAGTCTGAAAAAGAGCTGTACTACCCTCTCTCAAAAGGGCTGTTTTTAAATCCTGATCCTGATTAGCCTGAGCAAGGAATCCCTCTAGGGTAGCAGCTACATTAGCCCTATGTCTGTTTCCTGTTGAAATATGTTTAGTAATATTATAATTTCTTAATACGATTTTTAAATAAAAGAAAATACTTGCAATAAATGTTGCACTGAAGACTGCATATTCAATTCTACCAGCTTGATCTATCCACTTGACGTAACCTATATAACCACATAGTAAAATAATAATTGATGTACTCACCCCAACCGATAACCAGAATACCCGTCTCTGCCATCCGCCTGCTTCAATATCGGCATCAGAAGCCTGCTTCTCAAATTGAGTAGAGAGATATTTTGCAGAAATTATACCCTTACCCTGTTCCACAGCAGTTCTATCTTTTTCAAGTTTTGATTTCTCTTCCTTTACTTCTTTCACCAGGGTCTGTAATTCTTTTGAAAGTTTTCGATATTCAGCTTCATTGGTTTTTGCAGAAGACCGAACTTTATCACGAAGATATAGAAGCGGTTGACGTGTCTGGGAGGCAAAAGAATTCTGATAATAACCTTGAATATTTTGAATTAGACCATCTCGTACTTGGGTACTATTTGGTTGAGTTATAGAAAAACTCTGTATTTGAGTTATATGATTAATTATTGCATTTCTAGCTTGTTCAACTTGATTTACTTCGTATTGGGTCAGTTTTGTTCGAAAATCATAGTCTTCAAGTTCAACTATATCGGCTACCATAAGTTTTAGTGGTTCAACAATTTCCGAAAAATTTAGTTCGCCGAACTTACTATCAAGGCAAATCTTATCTATATCTACATTTCTAACTGAATTTGGGTATTTATTATCCATAAAATTTAAATTAATTTAATAAGTAATTGATCTCTG
>CAYHFF010000016.1:11774-13193 GCA_964355845.1 uncultured Candidatus Saccharibacteria bacterium | reverse complement strand
TAAATATATACACTATATTGATATAAATGTCAATAGTGCAAAATTACTATACTCCAAGGTATAATATCCCTGTGTGAGTACTGATAAAGTCTGAAGTTAGATTTAGCTGTTGGTACAATCCAAAATAGAATGTCTACATAAGTTCCTGCCTCGGCAGGATTTTGTGTTTATAATTAGTCCACAGACATATATACACTCTACTATCAATTATGTTAATATTATTGTAGATTGTTCCAAGTGATGACGGACGGCTGTACTCACATCTTAATTTAGACATTATATTTGGAGCTAACACCCGTACGTCAACATTCGGCGCAATCAGTAAAATTTGATAAAATTTGATTACAAAATTTAGATAAAATCCGGTGAGGGAGTTACTTTTTATTTTCTAGCTTGCGTAAAAATAAAAAGCAACTCCCGAGCGCAAGTGATTTTATCAAATTTTGCCAAAAAGATGAAAATACAAGAAAATATCTCTCTCAAAGAATTTACTACCTTTAAAATCGGTGGCATTGCCCGATTTTTTTGTACTGTTCTAAATGAAGATGAACTAATAGAAGCAATAGGTTTTTCAAAGAAAAATAAATTGCCTTTTTTCATACTCGGAGGAGGCTCAAATATTTTAATATCTGATAATGGTTTTTCTGGAATTGTAATAAAAATGGAAATGAAAGGAATTGAATATACCGAAGTTGAAAATGGAAAAAAAGTGCAGGTAAAAGTGGGCGCGGGAGAAAATTGGGATGATATTGTAAAAGAAACAGTTGAAAAAGGACTTTATGGACTTGAAAATCTTTCACTTATCCCAGGTACCGTAGGTGCCTCTCCTGTGCAGAATATTGGCGCTTATGGAAGCGAAGTAAAAGATACTATAGAATCAGTCTATGTTCTCGATGTAATAAAGGATGAATACAAAACTATTACAAATAGTGAGTGCAGATTTGATTATAGATATAGCATGTTCAAAGAAGACCCTCGAAGATATGTTGTACTCTCTGTGAATTTTATTTTACAAAAAAACGGCAAGCTAAATTATGACTACAAGGATTTGAAAGAACATTTTGCTTTTAAAAATATAAGGGAGCCGAGCCTGAAGCAAGTGCGAGATGCAGTGATAGAAATACGCACAAGGAAATTGCCAAATTTGAAGGAATACGGAACTGCCGGATCATTTTTCAAAAATGTAGTTACCTCTACTGCAAAAGGAAAAGAATTACTCACAAAATACCCTGATATGATAGTACATGCTGTAAATGACAAAAAGGTAAAAATTCCACTAGCATGGATACTAGATCATATATGTGGTTTCCGTGGAGTAAAAATTGGCAATGTTGGTACATACAAAAATCAAGCCTTGGTACTCGTAAACTACGGAGGCGCTACTGCAACCGATATAACAAATCTTGCGCAAAAAATGGT
>CAYHFF010000016.1:0-11674 GCA_964355845.1 uncultured Candidatus Saccharibacteria bacterium | reverse complement strand
ATTATGGTATTTTCATTAAAAAACATTTTTGGAGATAATAATAAAAAATTACTTAAAAAATACGAGGCAATTCTCCTACAAGTGAACGCATTTGAATCAACTATTTCTTCTCTTTCTGACGAACAATTACGAGCAAAAACTATTGAGTTTAGAAGTCGATTAAATAAATCTGATTCACAAGAAACAGTAGACACTATTCTTCCTGAAGCTTTTGCAGTAGTTCGAGAAGCGTCTAAGAGAGTGCTGGGACAAAGGCATTTTGATATGCAAATAATAGGAGGAGCAATACTTCATTACGGAAATATCTCTGAAATGCGAACAGGAGAAGGTAAAACTCTAGTAGCAACTCTCCCTGCATATCTCAATGCGCTTACAGAAAAGGGTGTTCATGTGGTTACTGTAAACGATTATCTTTCTCGCCGTGATACTGTATGGATGGGACAAATATATAATTTTCTAGGACTTACTACTGGAGTGATAAATCATGAATCATCTTTTATTTATGATTCAAAACATACAAATACAGTAGCAAATATAAATAATGAAAATTTAGATAAAAAAAGAGATGAACTTGGATCATTTAAAATTGTGCATGAGTTCTTGAGACCAGTATCAAGGCATGAAGCATACATGGCGGATATAACTTATGGAACAAACAATGAATTTGGTTTTGACTATCTCCGTGACAATCTTGAATACGAAAAGACTTCCCTACGTCAGCGAGATTTCAATTATGCAATAGTTGATGAAATTGACTCAATACTCATTGATGAAGCTCGTACCCCACTTATTATATCCGCACCTACAACCGATTCAGAAAATCTGTACCAGATATTTTCAAAAATGGTTAGAGATTTTAATAAAGATGAAGATTACACTGTGGATGAAAAAAATAAAAACATATCACTAACCCCAAGTGGTATTGAAAAAGCGGAGAAAAATCTTGGTGTAGAAAATATATATACAGAAAAAGGAATAAAATATGTGCATCACCTAGAGATAGCGGTGAAAGCTAAAGCGCTATACAATCTCAATACTGAGTATGTATTAAACAATAATCAAGTAGTAATAGTGGATACATTTACAGGCAGGTTACAGCCGGGACGCCGTTGGTCAGATGGTCTGCATCAGGCAATTGAAGCTAAAGAGGGTGTATCGGTACAAAAAGAATCTAGAACATACGCCTCTATCACTTTTCAAAATTATTTTAGATTATATAAAAAACTTTCAGGAATGACAGGTACTGCGTCTACTTCAAGTGAAGAATTCTATAAAGTATATGGACTTGAAACTATCACAGTACCAACAAATAAAAATAATGCTAGAGTAGATCATGATGATTTTATCTTTCAAACAGAAATCGGAAAATTTAAAGCAATAGCAAGAAAAGTAAAAGAATTGAACAAGCTTGGTCAACCTGTACTCATAGGTACAGTATCAATAGAAAAGAATGAAGTCCTTTCAGAATTTCTAAAGGCTGAAGGAGTACAGCATGAGATACTAAATGCAAAAAATCATGAAAGAGAAGGAGAGATCATAGCGCAAGCAGGTAAAAAAGGTGGAGTGACAATAGCTACAAATATGGCAGGACGAGGGGTGGATATAAGACTTGGCGGAAATCCAGGATCGTCTGCTCTATATGACGAAGTAAAATCCATTGGTGGACTTTTCGTGCTCGGAACAGAACGACATGAAGCAAGACGCATCGACAATCAGCTTCGAGGACGATCAGGAAGACAGGGAGATCCGGGAGCAACACAGTTTTTTGTATCACTTGAAGATTCACTTATGCGTATTTTTGCCTCAGATACAATAAAAAATTTAATGGGCAGACTTGGTGTAGCAGAAGATGAACCTATACAAAATAGAATAATCACAAAATCCTTAGAAACAGCTCAAACAAAAATTGAAGGACATAATTTTGATTCTAGAAAACATATTTTAGAATACGATGACATATTAAATCACCAGAGAAAAACTGTATACAGTCGTCGCCGTGAAATATTGATGGGAAATCCTGATATTGTTGAGGAAAAAATAATGGAAATAGTAAATACTATAAATACAAATACAGATAATTCAAGTTTTGATTTTAAAAAAATAGTAGAAGATAAAATCTCACAAATCGGTAAAGAAAGATTTCTAACTGTTGCTCGTCAGCTCATGCTACAGACAATAGACATGTTCTGGGTAGAACATCTAGAAATCATGGATTATACGCGTTCCAGTGTGAATCTCCGCGCCTATGGTCAGCGTGATCCGCTAGTGGAGTACAAGAAAGAGGGATTGAGACTGTTCAAAGAAATGCAGACGGCGATAAATACAAAAATAGTAGAACTCCTTCCCCATATCGCAGGAGGCATCATCACACCGGAAGTGGTAGAGCTCAAGGAAGTGCATGAACAAGCGCAGATAATAGGTGGTGGAGATGGAAGTGGAAATACTGATAGTTCTTCCCCAGCCTCCAAAAAACCCGAAGTAGGAAGAAATGATCCATGCTCGTGCGGAAGCGGAAAAAAATATAAAAAGTGTCATGGGAAATAACACTATTCTCCAAGTCAGCTAAAAATACTTATCTGCTCGAATTTGACAAGGTATCCTCATCTGCTACAATTAGTCTATTATTGAGTATTTACAGTCATTGAGGCACATCAAGAAAATACAAATTCGATGTCCGCGCATAATTAAAATAAAAAGTCTGACAGGGGTCAGGCTTTTTATGTATTTCAGAGAATTGCTCAGTAGCCAATCTTTATTTAGATAATTAAACAAAAGCATCAGCCTTGCGACTAATGCTTGTGAATACTCTTCTTACTCATTACGAATTAATAGCCTTTTGTATTTCATCCCTAACCTTCAACAATTCACTTTCAGGTAAAGGATCGCGGTCACCCGTACGGTAGAGCATGCTCCTCGGATCATATCCGAGAAGTCCAGTGTCGCCTTCTTTTCGGGGAATAATATGCAAATGGAAATGTGGAACGGATTGACTGGTAAGCTTCCCTTCATTCCATGCGCAATTGAGTCCTTCTGCTCCATACATTTTTTTCAGAGCCGGCATGATAACTTTTGCAAGACTCGCAATTGCTAGGTACTCGTCTTCAGTCAAATCTTCAAACTTTGCCACACAACGGCGAGGACTGATCAATGTATGTCCCGGTGTTATTGGAATATTGGTTGGGAAAGCCCAAGCAAGTTCATTGCCAGTAATCTCACGCGGTTTCTGATCTCTGATACAGAGCAATACAAGCATGGTTTATTTGATTGTAGTGATGGTGTTGTTAGCATATCAGCATGATTGTAACAGATTTGATCTATTTTTTCTCTATGAACAAATATTTCTTTGGACCAATAATAAAACTTCCCGTACTTTGTGCGTATACCATGTCTGTGTCAAGACGAAAACTTGTTGATCCACATAAAATACGCAAGAATGTCTGGGGTTTTCCCAACCCAGGAATAAATGGTCCCCCGATTTCTTCACCAAAAGAAAGAACTCCGAGAAAGTTATCTCTCACATGTGCAGGTAATTCCATACCGTGATCTCTCAAATACAGTGCCAATCTTGCAACGGTTCTTGGATATGACATTACGCCGATTCTTTGCACGAAGTCTCTTATAAACCACGAATCAACTCCGTTCTTGTTGCCATAGTCCTCGGGTTTAATTATGGCGAATTGTATTTCTTGTGAATCCTCATGATTCGACGGACCTTCGATTAGTCTGACAACCCGATCCCTTTCTTCTTGACCAAAATTGAATTTTTCCAATACCTTTTTTTTGAGCTGATTGCTTCTAACAGGCTTCAGTGTCAACGTTATTTTTTCGATTGTTTCTATTTCAATGGAACCTTCATTATTCATAAATATCCTTTTGCTTGTTCTAACATAAAGATACTTCAAGTAATAAAAACAAAAAAGCGAGGGCATCCTCGGTAGAATCTTGCCAAATATTATGAGTAAATTTAATTCACCCTAAGCTCACAATTGCTCCCTATCCACAATATCACTTTTCACAACTTCCTCAAAAAAGAATGGCAATTTGCCTATGGATTTATTTTTAATCGCCTTGAGTACTGTTGTTATTCCTTTAATCGAATCAAAAGCATCACTTTCGTTCTTTATTGCTTCATCAATTGACACCCACATATTATGCCCAAAATCACTGTCTTCTATGAGCTCACCTGAATAATTATTTGCATAGGCAATAGGAAACATGAGATCAGAGAATATTTCACCTCCTTTATACATAATTCTCCTTTCGATTCCAAGCAATTTAAAATCTGCATCAAGACCTGTTTCTTGTTTTAGTTTACGAGTGGCAGCGAGTTCTATAAATTCACCCTTGAGTACCACTCCACCCATCACACCGACTTTGCCATAAGATGGATTTGATTTTCTGACTTGATTTAAAATTTCTATTTTTCCACCGATAATTCTTGAGACAATAGTTATAACATTTATTTTAAATAGACTGGTGATTGCATCATTTGTAGGATACGGATCAGCAACATGTTTTATACCAGACTCTGACAATGAATACCCTTCTCCTGATTTAATAAGAAAACCTTTTTTAACTAAGAATTGTAAATGATAATTATAAAGATCATTTGGGATATGATCAGGCTTCATATCGCTATAGCGAAGTGATTTTGCATTCTTCAGCTTTGAGAGAATATGATTCTGTATTGGAGAAAAGTTGTGGGGCATATCTGTAGTTGGGATATTATCCTGATTGATCGGATTTGACAAGGTGTCTTCATCTGCTACAATTAGTCTATTATTGCCTAACGGCCGTGAGATTCCCCCGCTATTGGCGGGGGTTTCGTATTTTAGGATATTTATCAACTCATGATTTATAGTCAATAAATCATCTTTATTTATTTTACTTATAAAACGAGAGAGTCTATTTGTGCTTACTGTTCGTAACTGGGAGGTAATCACTGCAGACAGTTCCGAAAAGGATATTATCTGCACATGAAATCTACCTTTTGTATTACTTGTTGTAAGTGGTAGAACCCATATATGATTCTTATTAAAAAACTTGATAACCAGAGCTGGTCTTATATATTCATCTCCTTTACCATCTATTTCGATTCCAATATTTTCACCAAATGAGCACCACCATATCTCCCCGACATTTACATGAAATGTACGTGGCAAGTTTGTATTATTTATCTTCGATTTTAATCCAATCCATTTTCGATAATCTTTAGACATTCTTTAATCCTAGCAAATCAAAATGAAATCCTAATAAAATTTTGATAAAATACTTATGAAATTTTTATCATTTTTCCATAATATGGGTATAAGTATCTAATAACAAAATCTATCAAAGATGATATTTAATATTACCCACAAATAGCAATAACTGCCATCTCTAGTGGTAAACTCTCTATATATGACTTCCCTGTAGCGTCATAAGCTTTGAGTAGCTCAAGAAGCATGCCTGAATTTATTTTACTTTTTTCATTTCCCTCTTTTCCTTTTGTTAAACTTTCTATCACTTTCCAATCATCTTCTGAAATTTGCTCTTTTAAATTCTTTACTTGAGATATGCTATTTTTCAAAAGCAAAACTATACGCATTTTTTCAATAACAAGTGAAATAAAAGTCTTGATAGAAATATTGTTTTCTCTTACTTTATATATAGTAGACAATGCTTTATCTTTATCATTATCTGCAAGTGCTATGATAAAATCATTTACAAGACTTCCCTTTGGCGCTCCAGTAATATCTTCTACTTCTTTTATTGAAACTTTTTTATCAATAGATGAACTTATAACTTTTTGTAAAATTCCCAGAGTATCTCGGAAAGACCCATCACCGAGTATTGCAATAAGATCTGATACGCCAGTCTCTAGCACAAAGCCTTCTTTTTTAGCAATCTTTGCTACATGATTTTTTAAAATTTCTCTATTTGGTTTTTTGAAAGTGAAAACTTGGCAACGGGAAATAACAGTTTCAGGAATCTTATCTGTCTCTGTAGTTGCAAGTATGAGAAGCGCATGCGCAGGTGGCTCTTCCAGAGTTTTGAGAAGTGCGTTGAAGGCTTCCTTTGTAAGCATATGAACTTCATCTATTATATATACTTTATATTTTGACTCAAATGGTAGAATACTTACGCCATCACGGATCTCGCGAATATCATCTATACCACGGTTTGACGCTGCGTCTATTTCATAAATATCGTTTTCACTTATACCAAGCGCGCGGGAAAATATACGGGCAATGGAGGTCTTACCCGTACCGCGACTGCCAGAAAATAGATATGCATGAGCTATGCGATCTGCCTTTATGGATCCTTCAAGCACTCCCACCACATGCTCCTGACCTATAATATCCGACCAGTCAAATGGGCGATATTTCCTATATAAAACTGATTGAGTATTATTTTTATCTAACATGCGACTATTTTAACATTTTAGAGTGATTCTTCATATTATAAAACCCTATAGTATCTACTATTTTATTACCTCTATATATTCCTTCACAATTTTCTTTACATCTTTTAAATCATTACTCTCCATAAGCTTCACTCGCAAATCTTTTGCTCCATCCCAACCGGAAACATAAGCTTTGAAATGTTTTTTCATTACAGAAAAGTTTTTTATATCTCCAAGTTTTTTATCAAAAATAGTTGCATGTTCGAGCATCACTTTGAGTCTTTCTATAGGTGGAATATCAGCAACTGTTTTATTTATAAAATCTTTATTGAAAAACCATGGATTGCCAAATATTCCGCGTCCTATCATCACTCCATCACAACCACTTTCTTTTATTTTTTTATACGCATCTGCAAGAGAGGTAATATCGCCATTCCCAAGAATGATTGTCTCCGGTGAAATCTTATTTCGCAATTCCACAATTTTTGGCATAAGTTCCCAATGCGCTGGAACATCCGACATATCTTTTCGAGTGCGTAGATGCACAGTCAAAGCGCTTATATTTTCTTTTAGTAAAGTGCCGATCCACATATCTATTTCATCCTTACTATAACCAATTCTAGTTTTTACAGAAATTGGTAAATTTGGCGCAGCTCTTTTTGCAGACCGTATCACTTCTATTGAATTGTCATAATCCTTTATATGTCCTGCGCCGGCGCCTTGCTTTTCTACTGCCCGATCAGGACAACCCATATTTATATCTAGCCCATCAAATCCCAATTTTTCTACAATTTTTACTGCTTCATACATCTTATCGGCATTTCCAGTGAAAAGTTGGGCAACTATAGGTCTCTCCTTTTCTCCAAATTCTAAATCACGCAAAAGCATAGCCTTTCCGGGAGAACATAGTCCATCAGCAGAAACAAACTCCGTCCACATAACATCAGGCTTGCCGTATTTTGCGAACATAGTGCGAAACGCCACATCGGTAACATTTGCCATTGGAGCTATCACAACTATAGGTTTATTTAGTTTTTTCCAAAAATTCTGCTTTGTAGTCATTAGATGAATATACAATAGATATTCAAAAATTCAAACTACAGTCTACCTCACTGCATCTTCAAGTAAATCCAGAATATCATTATCTCTTGATGAACTTCCGAGAAATATTACAGCAAAAAATCTTTTATTTTTACCTAATTTAAATAATGATAAGCTTGTTCTATTTGCTTCAGGTGTATATCCATTTTTACCACCTGCATATGAATCTAAATTCAGTAGATGCGTCGTATTTGTCCATGTATGAGTTCTAATTGTTTTACTTTTTTCTAAAGTTATATCAAATATTTCTGGATTATTTTTTATAATATATTTTGTAATAATAGCAAAGTCATTGCTAGTGGAAACATTCTGCGCCGATAGACCAGATGGATCCTTGAAATATGTTCTGTAAGCTCCAATACTTGAAACAAAATCATTCATTTCAGAAATGAATTTTGCTCTGCCATAATGTCTTGCTATCGCTTCAGCAGAATCATTACTAGAAACCATAAGCAATGGATACAATAATTCTTTTAATTTAAATTTTTCACCTTCACGCAGTCTTGCCTCATTACCATAAGTTGATAATGATTTCGAATCTATTGTTATGGATTCATTTTCTTTTATCAATTTTTTTGCAACAATTGCTGTTATGAGTTTAGTCATTGATGCGATAGGTAAAAGTCTATCAGAGTCTTTTTCAAGTACCGTCACGCCTCTATCCAGATCTACAACCACATACGATTTTGCTGTTACATTTTTATTAGCATACATTGGAAGTGAATTTTTTGCGCTTTCTATGATTTCCCTGCCGTCATCTGCCGAATATATAACTGCTCTAGAAAAACGAGAAATAAAAGTCGGATCTGCATCCATTTCTTCTAAAAATTTTATATCATTACCCGGAATATCTTCATTTTTGTAATCACTATTTTTTACAATATTTTTTTCTGTTTTATTTTCATTAAATTTTACAATTATAGATTTTGAATATTTTATTATAAATATTCCAAAAAAAGCAAAAGCTACACCGGTAAGGCATGCTGTAAAAATTGAAAAGTATAATTTTATAAATCTGTTTTCCATTTTTTTATACTATCTATCTGCATAGAATATATTATTGCCGAATCTAAGATTGATATAATCAAAATTCTTTTTTGAAGACGCATTCCAAAATGCTATAAAATTTGAGGAAGTGTTTGTAAGTGGAGTTTTATCATCAAAATATATAACAGCTGTACTACCGTCAAAATTTTTAAAATATAATTCATAACTGCCATCATCACCTATAAGTATTCCTTTTACAGATATTCCGCTAACCTTAATATCATTCACAAAACTCTTAAGATTGATGAATTTTTCTTTATTCAATAGACTTTCACCTATTGATATTAGAGAATCAGAGCTTAGATAATATCTCGGATAGTCATTATTATCTTTTTCATTAACTTTACTATAAACATAGCCATTTGAATCTACATTTAGACAATTATCATTTTCAAAATTATCCAGAGAATCATCTTTGAAACCATTGCAAACTATCGCATTTGGCCTCCTCTCTACAATAGATACGACAACGGAAGATAATCCACTTGATTTTACACTAACTGAATCAAATTCTTTAAACGATTCAATCAATTTATTTTTAATTTTATCTTTTGAATAAAATACTATATTTGATTTTGGAATGAGAAATAGATAATTACCCTGCATACTTTCTATTACTTTTTGTTCCAATTCTTCTATAGAAATATTTGATACACCGCTAAATCCAATCGTTGATATTTGCAATGTATCCAATCTAAATATAAATACGACGAGACTAAGCACAATAAAAATGCATGCAAACAATACTATACCTGCAAATATGTTTTTCTTGCGTCTTTGTTCTAAATATTTAGCAGATTGTAATGTTCGCGAACGACCAATTTTCATTTGGTAAATATTTATGAAATAACATCCTTGCCCATGTATTTTCTAAGTGCTTGAGGTATCACTACTGTTCCATCTGCTCTTTGATAGTTTTCTATGAGCGAAACGAGTATTCTAGGAGTAGGAATTGCTGTACAGTTTAGTGAATGCGCATAACGAAGTTTATTGTCTATGTCTTTATATCTGATATTAAATCTTCTTGTCTGGAAATCATGAAAATATGATGCGGATGAGATCTCTCTATATGTATTTTCTTTTGGTACCCACAATTCTATATCGTATTTCTTTACCTGACCTAGACCCAAGTCACCACCACAATTTAAAACTGTATGATACGGAATACCGAGAGATTCTATGAATTCTTCTGTATTCCTATTCAATTCTTCATGGAAATTTACAGATAGTTCATGACTTGCTTCACATAAAACCAATTGTTCAAATTTATAAAATTCATTGACTCTTATAAGACCCTTTACATCCTTGCCATGAGCGCCTGCTTCACGACGATAACAGGGAGAAAATCCTAAATATCTTTTTGGCAAATCCTTTAGCTCTATTACCTCTTCTGAATACATAGCCATAAGAGGAACTTCTGCAGTACCGGATAATACATCATCATCTTGAGTCATATAAAAATCCTCAACATCACCAGGAAGGTGTCCAGTGCCGTAAAGATTGACTTTTCTTACAATGGAAGGGGATATTATAGGAATAAAATTTTTATTACTAAAAAAATCCATAGCGTACTGCCATATAGCAAATGATAGCCTCGCCCCATCGCCAATCAAAAAATATCCTCTGAATCCATGAACTTTTGATCCTCTTTCGAAGTCCACCATAGCAAGTTTTGTCATAAGCTCCACATGATCTTTTGGCTCGAAATCAAAAACAGTCTTTTCACCCCAAGTTTTTATTTCTTTATTATCCTTATCTGAATTCCCGTCTGGAACTGACATATCTGTGATATTTGGAACACTTAGCATCATATTCTGCCAAGATTTCATTATACCCTTAAGAGATTCTTCTTCTTTTTGTAATGCTTCTTTGACAATTCTCATATCTCCAATCATCTTCTGTCGCTCCTCTACTGTAGCTTTAGTAATTTTCTCGCTTATTGCATTCTGTTCTGCACGCTTTTTTTCTATTGACCCTATAACTCCTCTTCTTTTGTCATCTAGGATAACAAGTTCAGCAATATCTATCTTTATATGCTTTTTGTCGGCTGCAGATTGGACTACATCTTTATTATCTCTTATAAATTTGATATCTAACATGGCTATATCATACATCAAGTCCATTGAATAATAAAGTAAATACCATGATGAAATTTTGATAAAAATTTCATTTATATTTTATTCAAATTTTATCAAGATTTCATAACTTTTTGCTAGGATTACTGAAGGATGATTATTTATCCCTATGGACAAAAACAATATATACAAAATAAATAAAGAAAATCTCCCAGAGCATTTACAAAATATTCCACAACCCCCAAAAAAGCTCTATGTTTTAGGAAAAATGCCAAAAGAAAATACAAAGATTTTATGTATTGTGGGCGCACGCAAACATTCAAGTTATGGCGAGGAAGCCTGCAAGAAAATTATTTCAGGTCTCAAGGGATATGATATATGTATAGTATCTGGATTGGCTCTGGGAATAGATACAATAGCCCATAAAAGTGCATTGGAAGCAGGATTGCAAACTATCGCTTTTCCAGGTTCAGGACTCAGTGAAAAAGTTCTATACCCAGAAAAAAATAGAAAATTGGCAGATGAAATACTATATAAAGGCGGTGCAATAATTTCTGAATATGAAATGGATCAGGCGAGCGCTCCTTGGATGTTTCCACAGCGCAATCGCCTAATGGCGGGTATTTCGGAAGCTACAATTGTAATAGAAGCGCGTACTAAATCTGGAACACTTATCACCTCTCGTCTAGCAATGGACTATAACCGTGATGTAGGAGCAGTTCCAGGACAAATAACTTCTCTTTTGTCGATAGGACCAAATGGTCTAATACGAGATGGTGCTACACCTATTACTTGTTCAGATGATATTTTAGAGATGCTAGGATTGAAAACTAAAGAACAATTGGAAATTGAAAAATTACAAAGTGAAAAAACTATTCAATCAAATCTTTTATTTAATTTAACAGAAAATGAGAAAATTATAATAGAATACATACAGATAGAACCTCATACTAGTGAGCAATTGGTGCTAAAAAGTGGATTGTCAGCGAGAGAGATAAATGAAGCAATTTCATCTCTTGAAATAGAGGGCTTGATAGAGGAAAGGGGTGGGAGATTTAGAATGATT
>CAYHFF010000015.1:0-13652 GCA_964355845.1 uncultured Candidatus Saccharibacteria bacterium | reverse complement strand
CGTTAACGCCAACTCTTCTTGCATAATCTGGATCCATAGCATGTTCTGCATCAATAAATGCGCAAATTCCACCAAGTTTTTGTGCCTCGGCTATTACATGAAGCGAAAGGGTAGTTTTTCCAGATGATTCTGGGCCAAATATCTCTACTATTCTTCCTCTAGGCATACCACCAATACCGAGCGCGGAATCAAGGCCTATTGACCCTGTAGGTATTGCGTTTACATTTACCTTGGGTTTATCACCAAGCTTCATTATTGATTCATCTCCAAACTTTGATCGTATTGCATCTAGGGTAGAACTTATTCCTACTGCATGATCTGATTTTTTTTGTTCTTTTTTGCTTTTAGTGTTTTTTATTTCTTCTCCTTCATTATCTAATTCTTCAATTTTTTCTTCTACTTCACTTATTTCTTCTTTTATATCTTTTGTTTTATTTGCCATATGTGTATTTTATTAAAAATAATGTTTGGGTACTGGTATCATTCTACTACACTTGATTCATCTTTTTTATAGACAAGCTCCAATTTGTATTCAATAGTTCTATTAAATTTATCTACAGCATTTAGCATTGAAACATTGTATCCCGGTGAAAGTAATAATATTTCAGCAAAATTTCCTTGTTTATCAATAAGTATAGGTTTGCCATTTAATGTTATGTCTCTTATTCTCTTGGCTTGACCGGATATTAGAACTGTTGAAGTGCCTATACTGCTACCATTTATCGGTTTTGTAATGCTTATGTATGGACCATTTATATAATCTCTAAATGCAAAATAAATATATCCAAAAATAGAGGCAGAAATAATAATAAAAACTGCAATTCCTAATATTTTTTTTATTTCATAACGATTCACATCTAGATACTATCACGATTTGTTGTATTTGTGTCTATAGTAGATGAATTAAAATCATCTCCATTAAGCTTTGCATTATCAGATGTGCTTCCATATACTTCACGAGGTTTGGATCCATTTGCTGGGCCAACAATACCTTTTGCTTCCAATAGATCAATAAGTTTAGCCGCTCTAGAGTATCCTATGCCAAGTTTTCTTTGTAGCCATGAAGTCGAGGCCTTGCCACTTTCTATCACAATTTCTTTTGCTTGACCTAGAAGTTCATCCTCATCATTTAAACTTTCATCATTTGTATCAAAATTTGCTTCAAAAATAGAGTCTTTACCGATTTCAGGTACTGCAAGATTTATTTCACCCATTACTTCGTCTTTATAAGTATCTACTAGATACTTTACTACCTCTTTAACTTCTCTTTCGGTGATATATGCAGATTGTAAACGCTGTGGTTTTGACATTTCTGAACCCAGATATAGCATATCTCCAGCACCTAGTAGCTTCTCGGCGCCTCCAGTGTCTAGAATTGTTCTAGAGTCTATCTGAGCGGATACTTGCAATGCTACACGAGTTGGCACATTTGCTTTTATCAATCCTGTGATTACATTTACACTAGGTCTTTGCGTTGACAATATAAGGTGTATACCTACAGCTCTACTCATCTGAGCAAGTCTGACTATTGCTGATTCTAGTTCTCTAGGATATGTCTGCATAATATCTGCAAGCTCGTCTAGAACTATCACTATATAAGGCATTGATTCTGGTAATTGACTATTGTCATTTTTGTCCGCTTTTTTATTTTTCAATACTGGTGTCAATATAGTTTTATGATATGAATCTATATCTCTTACTGAATTTTTTTCAAGTGTATCGTATCTTCTACTCATTTCTTTTGATGCCCATTTTAAAGCAAGTATCGCTTTTTTTGCATCTGTTATAACTGGAGTGAGTAAATGAGGTATTTTATTATATAAAGTTAATTCAACTCTTTTAGGATCAATCATTATGAATTTGAGATTATCTGGTGAATTTCTAAAAAGTAATGAGTTGATAATTGCATGAATTGTAACTGATTTACCTGAACCTGTAGTTCCAGCGATAAGTATATGTGGCGCTTTTGCAAGATTTGAGAAAAATGATCTACCAGATATGTTTTTCCCTAGTGAAATTAGTAATGGTTTTTCAGAATTCTGATATTCGTCTGAAGCAAGAAGAGTTGCAAGCCCTACTGTAGTTTTTGTGGTATTTGGTATTTCAATTCCGACCAGTGACTTGCCAGGGATTGGTGCCTCTATCCTTATAGGATGAGCGGCCAGAGCTAGAGCTAGATCATTGTTTAGTCCAACAATTTTTGAAAGTTTTACTCCCTCTGCAGGCTTTAGAGCATATCGGGTTACAGATGGTCCAATAGATATTTCATCCATTTCAACACTTATTCCGAAGTTCTGTAATGTTCTTTTTATAATATTTGCATTTGCCTTTATATCTCCTGTCTCCGGTTTGCCTCTATCTTTTTCAAGAAGGGAAAGCGGTGGAGGAGTGAACTCTCTACCTATATATGACTTATTCATTATTATGTCCTGCACATCATCTTTCGATATTTTCTCAGATTTTTCATCTTTTCTTATTTTATTTTCAACATCGAGCATTGCCTTGCTTATTTCCTTATCTGATCTATCATTCATTACTTCTGCTTCATCTACTATTTCTTCACTTTCCTCTATATCTTCTTCTGTGCCATCTTTTTTAAACCATTTCCAAAACATAAGACTTTCAAAAGTAAAATGCATTTCAAATATAATAAGTATAGATATACCAATACAAGCAAAGAGTATTGCTACAGTTGCATATACATCGAATAACTTTATAAAAGGATATGTAATCCATTTACCCACTATTCCTCCAGCATCTGCGACAAGTTTCATGAGTCCAAGT
Organism: uncultured Candidatus Saccharibacteria bacterium; assembly: GCA_964355845.1. Classification (GTDB taxonomy): domain Bacteria; phylum Patescibacteriota; class Minisyncoccia; order Phycocordibacterales; family PALSA-1337; genus CAIOGI01. Next base: position 10,868 of record CAYHFF010000015.1, on the reverse strand, counting down.
CCAGATAGAAAAAATAATACTATGCTAAATATTTTTGATAATTTAAATTCAGCTTTAATACCCTTAAGGAATGCAATTGCAGTCATAATAAATGAGATTGGTATTAGGAAATATCCAAATCCAAACAATACCTGCAGATGACTAAAGGCAAATGTTCCGACTTTGCCTGCTTTCTCAAATGCCGCCAATATGGTCAATAATGCCAATACAAAAAATAGTATTGCAAAGACAGCTTGCATAGTCTCCTTTTTGACTGAAAGTGATTCAGTATTTACTTTCTTATTATTTGCCATATTTTCTATTCATATAATAATAACATACTTTTTAAATACCATTGTTATTTTTTATAAGATATGTCATAGAGAAGAAATTGCTTTGCATTATGGCGGAGTCCTTTATATAATGGACACACGATTGTTATTTATTTTTTATAAAAGACATAGTGTATAAGTCATCTATTAGACAATAATAATTAGCAGTAAAATTTTAAGAAAATATGAAGAACACTTATATTGTTAAAAAATCAGAAAGGATAGTATCAGCAATATATTTAATAACAGATTCTATAAAGGACAGTGATTTTTTGAAATGGGAAATAAGAGAAGAAGCAATACATTTTGTCTCTAATTCTATTATTTTTGGCTCTTCTATGTTAGTTGAAAAAGACTATGCATATAAGTCAGTTATAAGTTCTGCTGATAAAATAATCTCTCTTATGATTATTGCAGAATTATCCCTTATTATATCTAGTATGAACTCAAAAATTGTTATAAATGAAATAAAAATGTTTATAGAATATGTTGAAAAAAGTAAAACTATTGAAAATGAAATGTTCGGGTATATATTATCTGATAGCTACTTTGCTACCGATATACCAAAGGATAATTCTAAAGGACAAAATTACGATATAAAGGCTTTTAAACCTAATGATAATAAGCCATCTATTAAAAAAATCCCTAAAAAGGACAGACAAGAAAGTATTATAAATTTACTAAAAAAAGATTCAAATCTCACAATAAAAGACTTCTCTAGGGTTATAAAGGACTGTAGTGAAAAGACTATACAAAGAGAGCTCACTTTACTTGTTGAAAAAGGTCTAGTTAAAAAGGCTGGTGAAAGACGCTGGAGCACCTATTCATTATTATAATAATCGCCTTTTTTTCAATTGACTTATAAGTATATTTTGTGTAGTATGGATATGTGGACTCTAATAGCTTTAAAACCTCTAGTTATCCACATAAGTTTTGCAGTATTTGATATATATAATGTATAATATTCTGCAGTTACGGTTTTGGTTCATTGACAATTTAATTAAGTTAAAAAAATACCAAATTTCCTATTCCTAAATTACGGTTAGTTAATTCATGAAATTCAGTTTAAAACCCTTATAGCCTAATCCTTTTATTTTGTGTCGATAACAAAGTATTGGGAAATGGTGAAATTAGATTATCAATTATCAGTAGGTTTATCAGTTTATAAATAGTTCTTCTTTCACAATTATTAATAACCGAAAGAAAGATTATTTAATTATAAAATTTATTATGAAGAAAATTATAGTTTCAAGCGCTATAGCTTTGACAGTTGCACTCGTAGGAGCAGCATCAGTTAATGCAGCATATAACGCAAATCTAAGTGTTGGTAGTACAGGTGCAGATGTATCTGCTCTACAAGCATTTCTTATCAGCAAAGGTTTCAGTATTCCTGCTATTAGTTCAGGTGCTGCTACACCAGGTTACTTTGGTTCTCAGACAAAGTCAGCTGTGGTAGCTTATCAGGCTAGTGTTAGTCTTCCAAATACTGGATTCGTAGGTCCTCTTACAAGAGGAGTTCTAAACGGAACATCATCTTATGTTGCTCCAGTAGCAGTAGGATGTCCAATAGGATACACATGTACAGCTAATCCAGGAACAGTAGTAACACTTCCTCCAGCAGCTCTAGTTATGGATGGTACTGACGGTTCTATCACATCTTCACTTTCAAGTTACGCAGGTAACTCGACTATAAAGAAGGGTGAGACAAAGGACATGGTTGCTGTAAAGCTTCAGGCTACAGCAGCTCCAGTATCAGTTACAAGATTTGATGTACGCTTTAACACACGACCATGGTTGTACTTTGGTGCTATAACATTGAAGGATAGTGCTGGAAATGTTATTGCTACAAAGAACCTTACAGGTTCAGCGGATGCAACAGAGATTACAACAGGTTCAGATTACCTAGTTCGTTTTGAAGGCGTTAATATTGTCATAACACCAGGTAGTGATAAAACTCTTGTTGTTACTGGTTCAGTATTAGCTACTACAGACAAGCTTACATCTGATGTTTCTGTTATAGTTTCAGTTCCAAACAGTTCTATAAGAACTATCAATGGAAAGGGATACACAGATTCAATCGGTCTTGGTACAGTTGCAACTTCTGGAACATCTGGAAGAACAGTAACTCTATCTTCAACTGGTTCAACAGGAAATATTCTAGGTCGTTTAAGCCCAACTTCTCCAGACAATAGAATTCAGACAACTTCAACAAGCGGTGAGATAACAGGTGTTGTTCTAGGAAAGTTTGATTTCAAGTCTGAGAATAGAGCTTCTACACTAAACACATTAACTTTCACATTGAAGGATAATGGTGGTAACAGAACATTCTCTACAATGTTCAAGAGACTATACATTACTGATGGATCACAGACAGTTCAAGTTGATTCTGTCGCTACATCATCTGTATTTTCAAGCTTGACATTTGCTCTTCCACAGGATACATGGAAAACATTTACTATCTTGGCGGATGTTGCAGATCAGGATGACTTTGTAAGTGGTGCAATGGCATCATCTACAATCACTGTAAATGCTACAAACATTGTAGGTATTGACAGTAACTTCACAACAGTTACAGCTTCAGGTGCTAATGCTGTTACAACAAATAACATTACATTCCTTCCTGCAGGTGCTTCAGTTACAACTCCGGTCGTAGTAGTTAAGGATGTAGATAATGGAACAAGTGCTTCTACAAAGAAGACAGTTTCATTTGCATTCGCATTCAATAACACAGGTACAACAGATCTATACTTAACAACTGATCCTTACAGAGCTGTTGCTACAAGTAGTACTATTGCTACAACTACAGCATTCACATCAGTTGCAACAACAACTGTATTCAGTACTATGACAGCAAGTGATACTAAGAATGGTGATACTACATCAGTATTTATAGTAAATGCTGGTACATCAAGAACATTCACTATCGCTGGTTTGATCGATACTACTCGAGATACTACAGCAGGAACTAAGTCTGGTGTATTGAAACTCACAAAGGTATACTTTGGAGATGATACAACAAACATTCAGGAATCAAATATTAACTTCGGTCTCGATAACCTTACAACAGGTTTGGTAGCCTTCTAGTTAATACGATTTCTACTCTCCTCTCAACGGGTTAAAATGTTGAAACAAAAAGCCACCTTAGCGGGTGGTTTTTTTGTTTTGTATAATAATGAAAATATTTCAAAAATAATATATAATGATATTTATAGTAAATACTTTATTGTAAATACAATGAATAAATAATATGAAAAACCCTTTTGATCAAAATTTCTTTAGATTCCTACTTGGTTTTAGTTTTATTTTATGCACTAGTTTTGCAGTTTTGTTTATGGTTGGTCAGTACAGCACTGGTATAAGTAATCAAGAAGTGAAAGTTTTACAACAAAATAAAAAATAAAATTATATTATTGTAGATATCATTATAATATTCAATATACGAACCATCAAAGAGTGATGGTTTTTTTATATGTATTTAAAATTTTGCAAATGAAATTTTGATAAAAATTTCATTATTATTTTATTGTAATTTTATTTGGATTTCATTGAGATTATATATGATAAACATATTAACAATAATTAACTTTAATAATTAAATAAATAATCAGTATTTATAAAATTATTAATAATAAATAAAATAATATGTTTAAAAATTTCACAAAAAATATTTATATAATTGCAGTATTAGTCATTATTGCATCAGTGTTTATACCCAGTACAATAAGTGCAGAAACTCGCATAACTGCAAATGATGTAAAAGATGAATGGATATGGGAAAAGTCAGGTAGTCCATACATACTTCTTGAATCAATATATATACCTGATAATTACAAATTAACAATAAAAGAAGGAGTAGAGATAATATCCGATAGCAATATAGATGAAGACGGCCCGCACACTCTTTCAATAGATGGTGAATTGAGAGTATTAGGCACGGTAAATGAGCCAGTGATATTTAAAAATCTTGATTCAATATTTTTAATCACAAGTGAATCAAATATAAAAAACTCAATATTTGAAGCTACCGGTCTTGTATTTGAAAAAAGCACTACAACTATTGATTCGATTAGAATAGAGAAGGCTACAGAGGCTGTATCAGCTAAAGGTAGTAGATTGAATATATCAAACAGTACTATTGCACATAATACAAATGGAATCTCCTCATTTTATTCCGGTCAAATATATCAAGTAAATCAGGGTGGATTTGGTATGGGTGGAATAGGTAATGCTACTCTAGATATCAATTCAAATGATATAAGAACTGTAGATACATTGCAGAATATAATAAAAATTAATAATTCAAATATATATGATAATAAAAATTATGGAATATTGAATCAGACTGACAATACAATAAATGCAAAGCATAATTGGTGGGGTAATAAAAATGGGCCAAATACAGATGGTGAAAAAGATAAGTCTCAATATGGGGATACTGTTATGGGTTATGTAGATGTAGAACCGTGGAGACTAAATGGTCCGGATGTTCTCAAATGTTGTTCAAATATTTTATTTATCCCCGGCATACAGGCGAGCAGATTGTATAAGGATACTGGTAGTTTACTTGGTACGACTACAAATATGCTCTGGGAGCCAAATAGAAATAATGATATAGAACTCCTGAAAATGGATACAAAGGGAATAAGTTTTGATAAGAGTATATATGTAAAAGATATTATAAGTTCGGCATATAGTGTAAAGCCGATATACAGGGATATGATCAAATTTTTAGATAATATGGTAATTGAAAATACTATAAATTCATGGAAATCACTGCCTTATGATTGGAGAAATAATGTTGTAGATATTGTTGATGAAAATTTAATAAATAATATATATGCCATAGCATCGACTTCAAAGACTGGAAAAGTTTCTATAATATCACATAGCAATGGTGGACTTCTGACTAAAAGCATAATGAAAGCGCTTGAGAAGAAAAACAGATCTGAAATTATTGACAATATTATATTTATTGCCGTACCAGAGCTCGGTACTACACAGGCTATACTTGGCATGCTTCATGGATATGAACAGTCAATACTTAAGGGGGTATTTTTGTCAGACAGTATGTCTAGAAAATTCTCACAAAATGTTCCCGGCGCTTATGGACTTTTACCTTCAAAGGCATTTTTTGATGGAAATCAAAAAACTATGATAACAGATTCATACTCTAGTGAGTCAAAAAAGAATATTTCAAATTATGAATCGATGAAGAATTTTCTCTTAAAGAATTCATTTTCAAAAAATTCATCAGAGGATATAAATATACCCCTAAATCTAAACTCTTATTTATTAAGAATAAGTGAATCTCTGCATAATTCAATTGATAACTGGAAACCTGCAAGTACTACAAAGGTATCAAGTATTTTTGGCTGGGGAAATAAAACTGTGGAGGGAATTCAGTATCAAATAGATCCGCATTGTACCCTAAAAAATAACAAATGTCCTTTAGAATTTATTCCAAATTATACAGATGATGGTGATGGAACTGTGCTCACATATAGCAATTCAAATAACTCTGATACCAGTTTATATTTTAATTTAAAAAAATTAAGAGATGAAAAGAAAATTAAAGTTACTCATTCAGATATTCTTGAATCAGTAGATTTGACATCAAAAATAAAAGAATTGATTACGAACACAAAATCAGATGATAATACCTATGACAGATATTTCTCTAATACTAAACCCGTTGATGATACAAAATATTTAAACATGATTGTACATTCACCAGTATATATAGATGCTTATGATACAGAAGGCAATCATACGGGACATATTTCAAGTCCTGATCAAAATGGCATTGATAAGTTTGAAAGTCAGATACCAGATTCATTTTACGGTGAATTTGGTAGGGTTAAGTTATTGATCGTTCCATATAATGAAGAAAAATACAAAATTGTTTTAAATGGTTACGATACTGGTGCATTTTCAATTGATGCTAATATTTCACAATCTGGTATTACTATAGCGTCAACAACATTTAGCGATATGCCAGCAACTTCATTTACTAGTGTAGAACTTATAATAGCAACAAGTACAGAATCATTTGCTAGTAGTACAAAAATGAATATAGATATAGATGGTGATGGTAATACTGATTTTATAAATCATACCGATACATATCTAAATGCAAGTAGTAGTAAAATAGTAGCGGATTTGCCTACATATATAGCGTCAATTAAGAAAATTATCTTTAATTTAAATCTACCACAAAGTGAAGTGACAAAAACATTGAACAGAATAAATAGGCTTGAAGAAAAAATGAAAAAGAATGGTTATAAGGCGCTAAATATTATTATACGAATGAATATGAGGATAAAAAATGATGAAATAGATGAAAAAGAGCAGAAAGATATTTTACTTAAAATTAATAAAATGATAGAAGATTTAGAAAGAGAAAATAAATAGACATATTGGTACTCCTGCGAATTATTGACTAAATACATGTTATTGTGATAACTTATTCTCATAAGGCCAGAGACAGAAGGTGTGGGATATCCCAATAAATACTCTTATGAATAAAACAGAGTATCCTTCCGAGGTTATTCTATTTAAAAATAGAACCTACTCTATATCCTTATGAAAGGTCGCAAGTGTTTATTAGTTTTAAATAGCTATAATAAAAATCAATAAAATGGCAAGAACGAAAGTAGAGAAAAAAGAAATTCTTGAAAAACTTGAGAGTATAGTAAAGGATGCTAAGTCAATGATCTTTGTAAACTTCCATGGACTAAATGTGGGCGATACCACTCTTGTCCGTAGAAAACTTAAAAATGAAAGTGTAGGATTCTTTGTTTCAAAGAAAAGCCTTACAAGAAAAGCGTTGGAATCAAAGAAAATTGAAGGGACAATTCCAGAGCTTGCGGGCGAGGTAGGACTTGCATATGGCGCAGATCCTATTGCTCCGGCGCGAGAGGTATATGAATTCCAGAAGAAATATAAGGGTAATATATCTATTTTGGGAGGAATATTTGAGGGTAAGTATATGACTAAAGAGGAAATGATAGATATTGCTCTCATTCCTTCTCAAAACACGCTTCGTGCAATGTTTGTTAATGTTATCAATTCTCCTATACAGGGATTTGTTGTAGCGCTTGATCAGATAGCAAAAAAGAAAACAGTTTAGGAAAAATTGGGTTTGTCGACTTGCGCTCGGGAGCTACTTTTTATTTTTACGCTAACGCTTGAAAATAAAAAGTACTCCCTTACCGTGCCAAACCTCAATTTTTCAAAATCTTATTATTAAAAATTAAAATTAAAAAAATGGAAACAGTAGAAATACCAGCAAAATTTAAGTCAATTGTAGAATCTGTAGAGACTATGTCTGTACTTGATCTAAACGAATTAGTTAAATTATTGGAAAAGAAATTTGGCGTGTCAGCAGCAGCGACAGCAGTAGCAGCTCCAGTAGCAGTAGTAGCAGTAGATGAAAAATCAACAGTTGCATTGCATCTCGTAGCTTCCGGTGATCAAAAAATCGCAATTATAAAAGTAGTAAAAGAAGTTCTAGGACTAGGACTCAAGGAAGCGAAAGATATGGTAGACGGAGCTCCTATACTAATTAAGGATGGCATGAAGAAAGAGGATGCAGATGTGTTAAAAAAGAAAATTGAAGATGCTGGAGGAAAGGTAGAATATAAATAAATCAAATTTATTACACAACAAAAATCACCTGACATTAAGGTGGTTTTTTGTTATTATGTATAATTATGGAGATATTAGCCAAGATGTTTGGTAGTGATACAAAAGTAAAGTTAATGAGATTATTTCTTTTTAATATAGATACTGCACATCCTATAATAGATATAATAAATAGAACAAAGTCTCAGAAAAATGATGTTAAAAAAGAAATATCAGGACTGATGAATATCGGTTTAATAAAAAAGAAATCTATAACTAGAGAGGTGCATCATAAGAGGGGTAAAAAAATTTCAATAAAAAAGATCAATGACACTGGTTATATACTCGATCAAAAATTTCCATACCTTCAGGCATTAAAGAATTTACTTATTTTAGTCAGTTTGCACGCTGATGAATCATTGGTTAAAAAATTCAATACTACCGGAAGAATAAAATTATTTTTAGCTTCAGGTTTATTTATTCAAGAATGGGATACTAGAGTTGATCTGCTTATCGTAGGTGACGATTTGAATATGAATAAATTGAATTTAGTAATTAAAAATATTGAAGCTGAGATAGGAAAAGAAATTGCCTATTCTGCATTTGAAACAAGTGATTTTGAGTATAGGCTTGGAATACATGATAGATTGATTAGAGATATACTAGATCTTCCGCATATCACACTTGTGGATAAACTAGGAGTTATCTAAAAATAAAGTGTTATAATTATTTAATAAGTAATTATTAATGGCTAATTTATTTTAATATATGAATTTTGTAGAAAATTGGGGTGTTATTTTTACTCAGTCATTGCAAGGTATATGGTTTGGGGTTGCTGATTTTTTACCAACTCTTGTTATAGCAATAATAATATTTGCTATAGGTTGGATACTAGCGGCGCTCATAGAAAAGTTAATTGAGGGTCTATTTAAGACATTTAAAGTTGATTCAGCATTAAAAACTGCTGGACTTGAGGAAGTTGTTGAGAGAGCTGGACATAAGCTGAACTCTGGTAGATTTGTAGGATCACTCGTAAAGTGGTTTGTGATAGTTGTCTTTTTAATAGCATCATTTGATGTTCTAGGATTACAGCAAGTAAATGATTTTCTTAAAGATGTAGTGCTTTCATATATTCCACAAGTTATAGTCGCAGTGCTTGTACTTATGGTTTCAGTAGTTATTGCAGATGCAGTTCATAGAATAGTAGTAGCTTCTGCTCGTGCTGCACATGTAAAATCTGCATTATTACTCGGTGCTATAGCAAAATGGTCAATATGGGTATTTGCAGTATTTACTGCATTATTCCACCTAGGTATTGCTTCAGCCCTCATACAAACATTATTGATTGGAATAGTTGTAGCAGGTGCTATAGCTATAGGTCTTGCATTCGGTCTTGGAGGCAAGGAGGTTGCAGGTGAAATGCTTGAAAAGACAATCAGAGCAGTGAGTGATAAGGAGTAGTAATAAATCTCAATTTATAAAACAAAAAACAGCTTCAAGTAAGTTGTTTTTTGTTTTTGTATTGTTATAATTTTAGTATTATTTACTCTAATAATGTACTATTATGAATATAAATAAACTCGCAATTTTTGAAGGTAATAAAATAAGGAAAGTTTGGGATGAGAAAGCAGAGAAATGGTATTTTTCTGTGGTGGATGTTGTTCGAGTTTTAACAAATAGTTCAATTCCAAGGAGATATTGGGCTGATTTAAAAAATACTTTAAAACAAGAAGGAAGTGAAGTGTACGAGAAAATCGTACACTTCAAAATGACTGCAGAAGACGGGAAATGAGTCGGTGACAAAATGTCACCAACTGAAAATGGAAGCTTCTGACGGTAAACACTATCTAAAAAGTTAGAGTAATGAAAATTATGAAAATAAATTATGACAAAGTCGCAGATGCTATATATTTTACCGTCAAAGAAGGTGGGGTGTTTAAGACACTTACAATAAATGAGTGTCTCAATGTCGATGTGGATAAAAATGGTCAGACTGTTGGAATCGAGCTTTTGAATGTGTTTTCTAAGCAAGGTCTAGAATTAGAAAAAAGTATAAGGAATAGTATACCAGTAGAGATCGTATCTGTATGACCTGTGATTGCTTAATATGGCATAGGATATGGTATAATTCTGATATTACATTTATTACAAATTATATGAAAAAAACAGGATTTATTTGGGTTGTGATAGTCGTGTTGAGCTTATATTTTCTAGTGACAATTATTTCTGTTGCAAGTAGGTTAATAAATCCAAGTAGTATCCTTCTTCTTCCAGGTAGTTCTACTACATTGTTTATTATAGGATTATTTATCAGTATATTAGCAGTAGTGATAACTGGAATATTTACATATAAATTATATAAGATGAGTACTGATGTTATTAAATGGGCTAAGATCGCTTTCGGATATTCAGTACTTTCCTCGCTCTTAGAATTTGTATTTACTTATATTAATCGTATTAATATTCCAAATTTCACAGTGGTTATAATTTTTGGAGTAATTATAACCATAGTAACAATCATCATCTGGATAATTTTCATTAATCATCTTAAAAAAGTGACTGACCGCATAGGTAATATCTAAGTTAGTTGGACATAATTCTTCAAAGCTATTGACTTCCAATCATCATTAATATAAACTATCCCTACACAGAAATATGTTAAAAAATAACACTAAACGGCCATAACTATCATTGCTTTTTAAGTAGTGTTAGAAATGTCCGCGAAAGCGGTTTTTCGTAACAAAATAATGATTGACACTTTGACAATAAAATACTCAAGCGTTCTCAACAATCAGGAGGGCGCTTGAGAAATAAGTAAAAGGTAATGCCGGGATATACATACGCTATAAGGGTTTTTTCGAGCAGATGTATAGAACGGCATGTTGTAAGTTGTAGACAAATAATTGTGGTTTTTAGATTTCCTAATGGGAAATT
>CAYHFF010000014.1:0-14757 GCA_964355845.1 uncultured Candidatus Saccharibacteria bacterium | reverse complement strand
GAAAAAAGACTAGAACAACCTAGTCTTTTTTCTTGATGTGGACCCGAGGAGATTCGAACTCCTGACCTTTCGCTTGCAAAGCGATTGCTCTACCAACTGAGCTACGGGCCCATTTATTCTTTTTCAACAACACAATATTTGTACCACATATTGCTCTGGGCCTACCAAAACAGCTACGGGCCCATCTATTATTTTCTGGGCCTACCAGAACAGCTACGGGCCCATTTATTCTTTTACAGTCGACGAGTTCATTTTTACTTAGACCCCTTATCACAGAACAAAATTATTCTACATCATTTACCTCTCAATGCAAGCCCCACTACATGATCCACAAAGTGAGAAATCGTTGCACCAACTGCATGCAAAGCTTTTGGTATTAAACTTTCTTTAGTAAGTCCGGGTAGAGAATTTGTCTCAAGAATGAAAATTCCACGACTAGGATGAATAATAAAATCAGAACGAGAATAGTGTCGCATACCGAGAGCTCTATGAGCCATTATAGCCAATTCCTCTATTTCACTTTTTTCTTCCATTCCAAAATTTCCTGGAACTATTTCATCTGACTTTCCTGCATACTTTGCATCATAATCAAATATTCTATTACCATGTGGTCTGATCTCTATTGGAGGCAAAGTGTAAAATTCCTTACCTCTATAATCATCTATAACTCCACATGTAGCCTCTTTACCTTTTATATATTCCTCAATCAATACCGTTCTGGAATGTTCAAATGCTTTTTTAATAGCTTCATCTAAATAACTATAATCATGCACCAATTCAACACCAAAAGATGAGCCACCAGTGGTAGGTTTGATAATCATTGGTAATGGAAATTTTCTGAAAATTTCATGAACATTTTTGCTAAAATCGACGAGAGAATCTAGGAGAATTGATCCTGGAGTTTTGATCTTATTTTTCTTATAAACCTCTTTGGACATTTGCTTATTCATACCAATTGCTGAAGAAAAAGAATTTGAACCAGTATATGGAATACCATGAGTTTCTAGAATATGTTGCACCTTTCCATCTTCACCGTATTCGCCATGCAAAGCATTGAATACTACATCGAGATTTGATAGGACATCATGGGGCAATCTAGGAACACCCTGCATATGCCACAAACCATTTCTATCTATTAAAATATCTTTAATATTATATTTTTCATGGGAAAGATTGTTGAGCACTGTCGCTCCTGTCTTTAAAGATACATCATATTCATTACTTGGCCCCCCACGAAGAACCCCTATTCGTATTCTATGCATGTTATATATTATAGCAGATGAAAGAGATAATATTAGTAAAATCAACGAGTCCAATTTTACCTTAGAAATCTTCTGTTTCGCAATCTCTTATGATACGCAATAGCAAATCTATGCGCTTCGGAGTTTGCAAATAAAATATCTTTTTTATATTTTACTATTATTTTTTCATCTCCCAAAAAATGATCTGCTTTATGGGCATCGTTTTTCACAACAGAAACTATTGGAATATTTTGCTCCCCTAATACTTCCTTTGCACTATTTATCTGCCCTAGTCCACCATCTATAACTATCAGATCTGGGAATCTCCACTCACTATGCTTGAATCGTCTATTAAGTATTTCTCGTATACCAGCAGTATCATCATTTGCATCTTTTGAAATTTTAAACTTTTTATATTGCGACTTCTGTGCTTCACTATTTACAATAACTGTCATCACACCTACAGTATCTTTTCCTGACATATGAGCAATATCATAGGCTTCTATTCTAAAACTTTCTATGAGTTCACTTTTGGTATTTATTACTTCATTTTTAATATCTTCTTTAATAAGAGAGACATCTTGAATATGATTCAATGCGTATATAGTATCTCTAGTCTTTTTTGCCTTTTCAAAATTTTGATTATCGGAATACTCATTCATTTCTTTTGATAGAGTCTTTATAAGCTGATTTTTTTTACCTTCAAAAAATAGTACTAGATTTCGTATTGTCTTTTGATATTCTTTTTTTGCTTCAGGAGACCCTGTATCCGGTGAAAGTCTAAGTGATTTATAAAATGATTCTTGATATTTTAGTTTTGCTTTTTCATCACGAAATGGAAAAATCTTTCGTATTATTTTCAATGCATCTCGCAGGAGATTGCCTTGGGGATAGGGGCCGAATTGGTATTTTATTTTATACCCAAGAGCTTTTTCATCCAGCTTATCCAGAGTTCTGCCACGAGTTATTATTACTCTAGGAAAATCTTCATCAGTGATTACTATATAGTTATAACTTTTATTGTCTTTTTCTTTGGTATTAAAATATGGCTGATGCTTTTTTATTTCATTTGATTCAAGGATAATAGCCTCAAGTACTGAATCAGTTTGCATAAAATCAACAGTGCTTGATTTTGTCACCATATCAACAAGTAGCGGTCCTCGAGTCTGTATTAGATCATTACTGAAATAGCTTTTCACACGATCCAAGAGAGATGTCGCACGACCAATGTATAGTATATTCTTATCACTATCCTTGAAAAAATAGACTCCGGACGCTTCAGGAAATTTTAGTTTATTATATTCGTCTAATGTCATAGTGAAAGGGGGCTTTTTTACCCCGCATTATAAACACTCATAGCTTTATCTTTTCCTTCTTTGACTATCATTTCCAACGCTTGTCCTGCAATTTTTGCCATTTTTTTTAATTCTTTCATTTCCTCATCATTGAATTTTCCTAAAATAAATTTCTCTATTTTTACATCTCCATGTGGAACTTTTGCACTTCCCTTTGCATTTTCTGGAGCAACACCTATACGAATACGGATAAATGCTTCAGTTTTCACAGCTTTTATAATGGACTCCAACCCATTATGTCCTCCTGAACTTCTATTATATGAAATCCTTATTTTTCCTAAAGGTAAGTTGAAGTCATCATATATAACCACAAGCTTCTCGGCTGATTTTATACTTTTTACAAGAGTAGCAATAGCTTTTCCTGAATTATTCATAAAAGTTTCTGGCTGTATCAATTTTATTTTATCTTTTCCGATCTTTATTTCACTTTTTAATGCATTTATTTTTTTATCAAAAGCAAAATCTTCACCTTTAAATTCTTTTAGAATAGAGTTTAAAACAATTCTCCCGCTATTATGTCGAGTATTTTCGTATTCTTGTCCGGGATTGCCCAAACCTGCGATTATATATGCCATAACACCATTGTGCCATACTGCTAAATCTTGTGTCAAACCAAAATTCATAATACAATTGAATTAATGGACGCTAAAAATCTCAATCAGGAAAATATTTCTAATAATAAAAGTCACTCTTTTTTAGAAATACTAAAATTCACTGTCATAGCATTAGCCATCATAATACCCTTTCGAGCATATATTGCAGAACCATTTATTGTAAGGGGAGAATCAATGGATCCCACATTTTCGACTGGGCATTACTTGATAGTTGATCAAGTGACATATTATTTTCATGATCCAAAAAGAGAGGATGTGATAGTTTTCAAGCATCCAGTATCGCAGAATGATAGGTATTTGATAAAAAGAATTATCGGGCTTCCGGGTGAGACACTTCATATTGACGATGGAAAAATAACTATTATAAATGAAGAAAATCCAGATGGAATTATAATAGACGATAGTCATGTAATAGTAAAAAATAGGACAAAAGACACAATTAAAAAAACATTGGGTCAAAATGAATATTTTGTAATGGGTGATAATAGAGTAAATAGTTCAGACTCTAGGGAATGGGGAGTATTGGAATCAAAATACATAGTAGGAAGACCAATACTGCGCCTATACCCTATTTCAAAAATAGGAATATTACCGGGAGTTTAGATTTATATTTCAATACCGTATGATTCAAAAAATTAAAGATACAAAAAATAAGAAAAAGGATAGGCGAGAAGAACAAAAATTCACTATATATGAAAATCTAGATAAAATTGGAGAAATACCAGTGTATTATGGTTTTATACCGCATAAAAGTCCTGAAATAAAAAAGTCTGATCTAGATCTATGTAAAAACCTATTGGAAGGTGACTATATTGATGAAGATAGTGAATCTGCACTGCATTTACCGCTTCATGTTGAAGAGAAGGTGGCACTATTACGCATGTATACAGAAAACAATATGCATATGGAACCTCAACCTATGATGTTCTATTTCAAAGAGCCTTTCAAAAAAAATAAGCAGATGAATTCAAAAAAAACAGATAATTCATATAATAGATATTGCGATTTGGAAATTATGGGAGGATCAAAAAGTATTGCTGAAGCATTGCTTATCAAAACCACTTGCTCTATTTTAAAAGAAGAGGGTTATACCGATTTTTCTGTCGAAATAAATAGTATAGGCGATAAAGAATCTATAAATCGATTTGCCCGTGATTTGACAAATCATTATAGAAAAAACATAAATGATATGCATTCGGAGTGCAGACAATTACTAAAAAAGGATCCATTTGAATTGCTTGGATGCAAAAATGAAAAATGTAAAAAAATAAATGAAAATGCTCCAAAATCCATGTCATTTCTCTCTGAATCTAGTAGGAATCATTTTCAAGAGGTACTGGAATACATGGAAGCATTGAATATTCCATACAAGATAAACAATAATTTAATTGGAAATAGAAAATACTGCACCGAAACTATTTTTTCAATAAATACTGCAAATCAAGATAAAAAATCAAAGGAGCAGAAAGTTTTGGCAATAGGAGTAAGGTATGATGGATTATCAAAAAAGATTGGTATGAAAAAAGAGATACACGGAGTGGGGATTTCTATTTTAATTAAAAACAATAAACCCGAATTAAGAAAAGAGATTAAGAAAATAAAAAGACCTTTTGCTTCTTTTGTTCAGCTTGGATTTGAGTCAAAACTTATGAGTCTTTCCATAATAGACAAGCTTAGAGAAGAAAAAATCCCATTATTTCTTTCTCTAGCGAGGGATAGATTGGGCGCTCAAGTATCTGCTGTTGAAAAATATCATATTCCTTATGCGCTTATTATGGGTAAAAAAGAAGCCGTAGAAAAAACAGTTATAGTAAGGAACAATGAAACACATGCTCAAGAAATAGTTTCCATAGACGAATTGGCAAAATATATGAAAAAGTTAGATAAATAACAATATTTTGCATTTTCATAGACTACATGCTAATATTTTAGAACTATGATAAATGTGGAGATAATAAGAAATGGCAGAGAGAACAATATAGCTCTTATTCGTCGTTTTACAAAGAAAGTACAGGGATCAGGCATATTGCCGAGAGTTAGAAGCTTGAGATACAATCAAAGAGTACTTTCTTCATACAAAACAAAAATGAAAACATTAAAATCTATTAAAAGGAAAGTGGATATACAAGAACTCATAAAAATGGGTAAAATGCAGGAGAAAACATCAAGATATTCAAAATAGAGTGACCATAGAGCCAACTTTTTCAATAACAAATACCACAAAAGCTAAAATACCTGAATTGGCTTTTTTAAAAATGAAAGAAGCTGTACTTGGTAAAAAATACGAACTTTCTGTGATAATAGTCAATAAATCAAAAATAAAAAAATTAAATAAAGAATATAGAGAGATAGATAAGGCAACAGATATACTAAGCTTTCCACTTTCAGATAATTTTGGAGAAATCTATATAAATCCTGATATGACCAAGATTGAAGCAAAGAAATTTGAAAGAAATTATGATAATTTTTTCGGGTTTTTATTTATCCACGGTTTAGTACATTTGAAAGGATTTGACCATGGTAGTACAATGGAGAGTATAGAAGCTCGTTTTCGAAAAAAGTTTGGAATTTAATTTTACAAAAATATTGTTTTCAATTTTTTAACAAAAGCTTTTGTCCATATTTTATAATGTCTCGTTCAATCATCACAGGTATAGATATTGGCACATACCATGTAAAAGTGGTTGTTGTTGATGCTTCAAAACAAAGTGAAATCTCAAAAGGTGAACCGAAAATCCTAGGTATTGGAATTTCTGAGTCAAAAGGTTTACGAAATGGCTATATATTGAATACCTATGACATAATAGCAAGTATAAAAAAAGCAGTTTCAGAAGCCGAAAAAAAAGCAGGTGTAAAAATAAAAAAGGTATTTATATCAATAGGTGGAATAGGGTTAGGTAGTATAAATTGCTCAAGTTCTGTGATCATTACCAGAGCTGACCTTGAAATCACTTTACTTGATATAAAAAAATTGCAGGAACAATGTGAAAAAGACATTCCAGCAAATCAATCATTGAATAAAAAAATTATTCATACAATACCAATTCAATATAAAATAGACGGAAAAGTTGTTTTAGGAAAACCTGAGGGAATGAAAGGCAGTAAACTTGAAATAAAATCAATGTATATAACTTGCCTTGAACATCACCTAAATGACCTAATACAGTCAGTAGAAGAAATCGGTCTAAGCGTGCAGGATGTTATGGCATCACCTATTGCATCGAGTTTAGTCACATTGACAAAATCACAAAAAGTCGCTGGCTGTGTACTTGCAAATATTGGAGCAGAAACCGTATCTATTGCTGTATTTGAAAATAATATACCAGTATCGCTTGAAGTATTCCCTATTGGCTCAACAGATATTACAAATGACATTGCTTTAGGATTGAAAGTATCCCTCGAAGAAGCTGAACAAATCAAAATTGGCGCGATAACTGGTAGCTCTTATTCAAGAAAGAAATTGGAAGAAATAATAATAGCCCGCACATCTGATATTTTTGAGCTTATTGAAAATCATTTGAAAAAAATTGGAAGAAATGGGCTACTGCCTGCAGGTATTGTGCTTACTGGTGGTGGCGCACAGCTTTCAGGTATTGAGGAATTGGCAAAAAACTCATTAAAACTCCCTGCTCGTATTGGAAGTATGACTTCAATCAAGGATTTATCATTATCTGTTGCATATGGACTATGTATATTTGGAATACATGCTGATGAAGATAAACCGATAGATAATAGAGGTGTGATTTTGGGGAGGTTATGGAGGAAAATAGTAGCATGGTTTAAAATGTTCCTCCCCTAAAAATCAACATACAGCGAGTCAGTAATCAGTATTGTCAAGGTTTTCTTTTTTATAACTACTCTGGTATTATGTGTAAATGCCTAATATCACCCCAGAAATCGAAGCATTTGCCAGAATAAAAGTAATAGGAGTAGGAGGATCAGGCAGAAACGCTGTAAATCATATGATCACTTCCAAAGTTAAAGGAGTTGATTTTATTTCTATTAATACAGATGCTCAAGATTTACATCATTCACTTGCAAAAAAGCGTATTCATATAGGTAAAAATCTCACCCGCGGGCTCGGTACAGGAATGAATCCAGAAATGGGTAAAAGAGCAGTTGAAGAAACAAAGGAAGAGGTGCAGGAAGCCCTAAAAGGCGCAGATATGGTATTTGTATCATGTGGACTGGGTGGAGGTACTGGAAGTGGCGCTAGTCCAATCGTAGCCCGTACAGCAAAGGAATTGGGGGCGCTTACAGTTGCTGTAGTTACAAAACCATTCTTTTTTGAAGGACAAGCTAGAAGCAAGATCGCAGAAATTGGGCTTGAAGAACTGCGAAAAGAGGTTGATGCAATAATCGTAATTCCAAACGATAGACTACTCTCTACAATAGACAAAAATACTACAGTTAAAAATGCTTTTTCAATATGTGATGAAATACTTCGTCAGGCAGTAGAGGGTATTTCTGATCTCATAACAACTCCCGGAATAATCAACATTGACTTTGCTGATATACGCACTGTTATGGAAAGCGCTGGTTCTGCACTCATGGGTATAGGTTCTGCAATGGGTGAAAATCGCGCAGTAGAAGCAGCAAAACTTGCCATAAACTCCCCACTTCTAGATGTTTCAATAAATGGCGCAAAGGGAGTATTGTTCTCTATAGCAGGTGGTGAAGATCTTACAATGTTTGAAATACAGGACGCCGCAAAAGTTATAACAGAGTCAGTAGATCCAAATGCCAAAGTAATTTTTGGAACCGTGCGCGACGATAAGCTCAAGAAAAATGAAGTTAAAGTTACAGTAATAGCTGCAGGTTTCCCAGAAATTACAAACAGTAGTCCGAGTCCAGAGCAAAATACAGTATCATCACAGACAAAAGCATCTATGTTTTCATCAAATCAAAATACTGAAATGAGAAAAGATGAATCTCGTGGAAGAATATTCAATTCAATATCATCCCAAACACAGGCACCTAAAACCGAAAAAGTAGTAGTCGAAGAGAAAAAAGAAGTAAAGAATGAAACAAAAGATGATGACGATGATTGGGGTGCAGTACCAGCTTTTTTGAGACGATCAAAGCTCAAATAGCAAAATTAGTAGAATTTTTATAGTATAATATTTATCATGATCTACGATTTAGCAATTATAGGTGGAGGTCCTGCGGGAGTTTCCGCTGGAGTTTATGCTGCGCGCAAACAGCTCAAAACACTTTTTATTACCAAGGACTGGAATAGCCAGAGTACAGTATCAGAGGGAATAGAAAACTGGATAGGAACAGTGAAAATATCCGGTGCTGACTTTGCAAAAAACATGGAAGCGCATCTGCAAGCCTATGCGCGAGATATAGTAGATATACATGTAGGTGAAAGTTGCGAGAAAGTGGAAAAGACTGAAAATGGCTTTAGCATAAAAGTTAAAAAAGGTTCTGAAATACTGAAATACGAAAGCAAAACTATTCTCGTAGCCACAGGAAGCTTTAGAAAAAAGCTGGAAGCAATAGGTGCCGATATTTTTGAACATAAAGGGCTTACATATTGTGCCTCATGTGATGGTCCAGTATTTTCTGGTCAGGATGTAGTAGTGATAGGTGGCGGAAATGCAGCATTTGAAAGCGCCTCACAACTTCTTGCATATTGTAAAAGTGTAACACTATTAAATAGAACTGATAAATTCCGCGCTGATCCCATAACTGTAAATGCAGTTTCAAAACATCCCAATCTTAAAATAATTAACAATGCAATAGTAAAAGAAGTTAAAGGTGATAAATTTGTAAATAGTTTAATCTATACTAATAGCAAGCTGGGTACTGATATTGAACTTATTGTATCAGGAATCTTTGTAGAAATCGGTTCCATTCCAACAACATATTTTGTAAAAGATTTAGTCAAATTAACACAGTTCAATCAGATAATAGTAGATCCAAAAAATCAAAAAGCTAGTATAGACGGCATCTGGTCCGCTGGTGACTGTACAGATGGACTTTATCATCAAAACAATATCGCCGCGGGAGACGCTGTAAAAGCGCTTGAGGATATTTATTTATATTTAAAAGCGAGATAATTATTTATCTTCTCTTCACTTCATCTTTCTTAAACAAAAACCCTAGATATTCCATAAATGCTGTAGTTTCTTCTTTGTTATTTGAACTTGTAACAATAGTTACCGCAAATCCAAATACATCTTTTAGATCTTCATCTGCTGTTTCTGGAAATATTGTATGCTCCTTTATACCTAGTGTATAATTCCCCATCTCATCTACCGCGGTCTTTGATATACCACGAAAGTCTTTTGTTCTCGGAAGTGCTATATGAACTAATTTATCTATAAAATCGCACATTCTTTTACCACGAAGTGTTACTTGATAGCCTACTAGATCACCCTGTCTTACTTTAAATGACGCTACTGATTTTTTGCTGGATCTTGGAGCTGGCTTTTGACCAGTGATCTTTGCTAAACGATCTGATATAAGCTCTACTTTTTTCTTATCCTTTACCGACCCTGTTCCTGTACTTATAACAAGTTTTTTAAGAATAGGCGCTTGCATAGGATTTTTATATCCAAATTTTTCCTTCAAAGCTTTGAAGGCTCCTTTATTCATCTCATATGTTGATTTCTCTGTGTGTTTATGTATTGTCATGGTATTTATTTTTTAACTGTTTTTGTCTTCTCTGATTTCTTTGAGCCTACAAGAGCAACATTTGAAATATGTATTGAGCCATTTTTTTCTATTACCTGACCTTTCTGACCTTGCTTTGTTGGTCTTTGATTTTTTTTATACATATTTATCCCAGAAACTACTATTCTATCTTCCTTTGGCATAGATTTAATAACCTTACCAGTTTTACCCTTGTATTTTCCTGTCAGCACTATTACATTATCGTCTTTTTTGATTTTCATAATATTAAAATAGTTATACTATTTCATTGGCTTTAGAAGCGATAGTTTGAAATCCCTTCTCAGACAATTCTCGCGGTATAGGACCAAATATTCGACCTGCTATTGGTTCTTTTTTGCCTTTTTCGAGTATTATTACCGCATTTTCATCAAAGCGAATATAAGATCCGTCTTTTCTTCTATAAGCTTTTACCTGTCTTACAACTACAGCTTGCAATACATCTTTCTTTTTTATAGCTTTTCTAGGTTCAGCTTTTTGCACTGATAGAATAACTAGATCGCCTATTTCTGCATAACGCTTCTTTGAACTTCCAAGCACCTTGAAAATTCGCCCTATCTTGGCGCCACAATTGTCTGTTACTTTTACTATTGATCGGGCTTGTATCATGTTATTTTTATGAAATTATCTTAAATGACTTGTCTTTTGATATTGGTCTGCATGATTCGATTGTGACCTTATCACCAATCTTCTTTGTATTTCCAGCATCATGAGCCTTGTATTTCTTGTGAATATTTACAAATTTGTGGTATTTTTTATTTTTTACATATCTATTCACTAGAACCACTATAGTATCTTTCATTTTATCAGATACAACAATACCTGAAAGATTTTTTCTTTGTATCTTCTTTTCAACTTTATTGTTTTGTAATGTTTTTGTTATCATGTCTTTTAAATTATTTCACTTTCAACCTAAGTGACAATTCTGTCATTATTCTTGCTATCTCTTTTCTTGTTGTATAGCCAAGCTTTACATTTTTTGTTTTACTTCCAGTTGAACCAAATCTGAAATTGCGAATAACTTCATGCTTTTCTGCTATGAGTTTCTTTAGTTCTTGTGGAGTTTTGTCTTTATATTCTTTCATTTTATTAAATTAACATTTACATCATATTTCTGCCGACCACCTTTGTTTTCACAGAGATCTTTGTTCCAGCCTTTCTTAGCGCTTCCTGTGCTACCTTATCATCTACGCCGTCAATTTCAAATAGTATGCGTCCCGCTTTTATCTGCGCCACAAAGCCTACTGGCTCTCCCTTACCTTTTCCAAGCTTAACCTCTGGAGGCTTCTGTGTAAATGGCCTATCTGGGAAAATTCGCACCCAGACTTTTCCTGACTTGGTAGCATAACGAGCCATAACCTTTCTCGCGGCTTCTATCTCATTTGAAGAAAGCCTAGCATACTTTAAAGCCTTTAGTCCATATGATCCAAATGAAAGCTTCACACCGCGAGTATCGACAGCAGTTTCAAGTTTTTTTGCATTTCTTCGGCCTGTATGCCATTTTCTGAATTTTACTTTTTTGGGAAATAACATATTATTGTTTTAAATTCTTAAGATCCTTCTCAAAGATCTGACCTTTATATATCCAAACTTTGATACCTATATCTCCATATGTCATATGCGCTTTTTCACGAGCAAAATCAATATCAGCACGAAGGGTCTGAAGTGGAATCTGACCCTTCTTCAAATCCTCTCTTCTTGCCATCTCAGCTCCACCAAGTCTTCCTGAAAGCTTTATTTTTGCTCCCTTTACTTCTTTACTTGCTATTACTTTTTCTAGAGTCTGCTTCATAACCCTTCTAAAAGGTAATCTTTTTTCAAGCCCTTCAGCTATCATCATAGCAACAATAGCTGCATTTGATTCTGGATTTCTAACTTCTTCTATATCAAGTTTGAACTCCTGACCGGATAGATCGCTCCCTCTCTTCTTTAGCAGAGCAAGAATCTTATCACGAAGCTTTACAACACCATCGCCACTTCTTCCTATTATCATTCCAGGGCGTGATGATCGTATTATAACTTTCAATGACTTCTGATTCCTTTCGATCTGAATATCTGATAGATAGAAACTTCTAAGAGCATCAGTTAAATACTTACGAATTATTATATCTACTTTCAATGCGGTTCTATAGTTTTTATCACGAGCAATCCAGCGACTTTTCCAATCTCTTATAATACCTAATCTATGTGAATATGGATGTACTGAATGTGACATATTATTTATTTTCTATTTTAATTTCATCCTTAATCTTTTTTACTTTCTTCTCTGTTTTTTCTATTTTAGGAATTAAAACTAAAACAACATGACTTGTTCTTTTATTTATAGGGTATGAATTTCCACGAGCTCTCGGCATTCTACGCTTTAGTACCTTTCCAGCATCTACACGAAGTTCATTTATCATCAGATTATCTTTCTCTATTTGAAAATTGTTTTTTGCATTTGCAATAGCAGACATAAGCAAACCAAAAAGTGGATCTGCCGCTTTTTTACTCAAAAAATTCAATGTATTCAATGCCTCATTAACTGACTTACCGCGCACGAGATTTGCTACACTTCTGACCTTTCTCGGTGATTGTCTGTAATTTTTTAGTGATGCGGTTATCATGGTTTTTATTAAAATTATTTTTTAGCTGGTTGAGCTACGGCTTCTTTTGCAGATTTTGCTGCATTTACTTCTGCCTCTTTTGCCTTTAGCTCTAGCTCTTTTTGCATCTTACCTCCATGTCGTATAAATTTTCTAGTTGGTGAAAATTCACCCAGTCTATGCCCTACCATTTCTTCAGAAACTAGCACATCTACATGTTGACGACCATTGTATACACCAAAAATGAATCCGACCATTTCAGGAGAAATCTGGCTTCTTCTATACCATGTTTTAATAACCCCAGTTTCAGTAGGTTTCTTATTTGCTATCTTTTTCAAGAGTCGCTCTTCAACATATGGGCCTTTATAAAGTGATCGTGACATGGTTTTTTATATTAACAAAATATTTCATTAAGTCAAGAATTACAGTCTATCATACAAATGACATATCACTTCATCTATGAATTCCTTGAACTTCTTAATCATTTTATTAGCCATTTACTTCTACTGTTTTATTTTTTCCTACTCTCCTCCTTGATACAACAAAGACATTTGAATATTTCTTTGGAGTTCTGGTTTTTTGACCTTTACCAGATGGCTTACCCCAACGAGTTTTCAGCCTTCGGAGACCTCGACCAGTTCTCTGTTCTCCTCCACCGTATGGGTGATCCACAGGGTTTTGAGCTGAACCTCGTACTGTTGGGCGTATGCCAAGCCATCTAGATCTTCCTGCCTTACCTATATTTACTAGACGGTTTTCGTCATTTGAAACTGTTCCAATAGTTGCCCATGCATTGTCATGAACTTTTCGTATCTCTGTTGATGGAAGTTTTATATGAGTATATCCATTATCATTTGCTATAACTTGAGCAAATGATCCAGCAGAACGAACAAGTTTTGACCCGCCTTCTGGCTTTATCTCAATATTGTAAACAAAAGTTCCTACTGGAATTTTCTTAAGCGGAAGTCTATTACCGGTTTCAATAGGCGCTGTTTCAGAAACGATAAATTTATCTCCAACTTTCATACTCTTTGGAATAAGTACATATCTCTTTTCACCATCAGCATACTGAACAAGAGCGATAAAACCAGTTCTAAAAGGATCATATTCAATTGTAGTTATTTTTGCAGGTACATTTTTTTTATTATATGCAAAATCAACCATTCTATATAACTTTTTAGCTCCACCACCTTTATGACGCACTGTGATACGACCAAATGCATTCCTTCCCATATCTCTTTTCATTCCAAATGTGAGAGCCTTATGAGGAGTAGATGTAGTAATATAGTCACGGAAGTTTATTCCTGTCATTCCTCTTCTTGATGGTGTTAATGGTTTATAGCTTTTCATGGAAGTTTGTTTATTTTTATATAAAATTTATCTTATCACCTTTTTTTAGATAAACCAGAGCTTTTTTTACAGCCGAACTTGTACCCTTCTTTCCTTTTACAAAAACCCTCTTTGCGGGAATATTTATAATTCTAATTTTTGTAGGATTAATTTTGTACAATGCCTTTATTTCACGAGTAATCGTGTCCTTTGTGGAATTTTTTGAAACTTCAAAGGTGAATATATTCTGACTTTCACTCATTATTCCCGACTTCTCTGTTATTCTTGGTCTCAGTAATATATTCATAGTATTATTTTATAAAAAATGACTTCAATGATTCTTTTGGATTGGCGATCACTAGATATTTATGATTTAAAACTGAAACTGGATTAATTGTTCTAAATTCTTCAACTTCTAGATTTCCAAAATTTTTAAAACTATTCATAATAGCTGTAGTTTTTTTATCTATAGCAAGTATTGCAACATTTTTTGGTTTTGTTGCAAATTTTTCAAATCCTTTTATTTTTGAAAAAGCCATCAATGTTGATTTTGCATATTTTGCCTTAGGTTCTGAAAAAGCGATAGAGTCAATAAAAAGCACTTCACCATCTCTCCACTTCTTTGAAAGAATGGTATAAAGCGCCTTTGCTTTTGCCTTTTTATTTACTTTTCTATCATAATTTTTATCTGAACGCGGACCATGTGCTATACCACCACCTACCCATATTGGTGATCGTGTAGAACCATGTCTTGCGCGTCCAGTTCCCTTCTGTTGCCATGGCTTCTTTCCTCCTCCACTTACCTCACCACGAGTCTTTGTATGAGCTATGGAGTGACGGGCACTTGATGTCATGGAAGTCACAACCTGATGCACAAGGTCGGCATTCCAAGCAACACCGAAAACCGATTCCGGAATCTTTATTTTTCCAGCATCCTGTCCATTTTGATTGTATA